>CAZDUU010000217.1:0-4669 GCA_964508675.1 uncultured Bacteroidales bacterium
TATAATAAAAATAGACTTAGTTTTGAAAATAACCTCGATTTAGGGTACGGATTGATGAAACAATCATCGGCAACATCCAGAAAGACAGACGATAAAATTGATTTTTCTTCAAAACTGGGATATTTGCTTAAGAAAAATTCATATTTAGCTGCTATGCTAAGCTTTAAAACACAATTTATGCCCGGATATAATTATCCGAACGACTCTGTAAAAATTTCTGATTTTATGAGTCCTGCTTACTTGATATTTGCTGCCGGGTATGATTTTAAGGTAAAAAATAATTTTTCCTGTTTTATAGCGCCTGCTACAGGAAGGACTACTTTTGTGAATGATCAGAACTTAGCCAACGGCGGAGCATTTGGTGTTGATCCTGCTGTTCTTGATACAAACGGAAATATTATTACTAAAGGAAAAAGAAGTCGCTATGAATTTGGTGGATACATTAAAATAATGCTAAACCTGAAAATAGCTGAAAACGTAAACTTGAACACTAAACTCGAACTTTTTTCCAATTATTTTAAAAACCCACAGAATGTTGATGTTTATTGGGAAACGCTTATAGGAATGAAAATAAATAAATATCTGGCAGTGACTATTAATACCATTCTTGTTTATGACGATGACGTTAAAATCGTGATTAAAGACAAACAAGATAATGTAACAGGGACCGGGCCTAGAATTCAATTTAAAGAAGTGGCCGGTATAGGGTTTTCATATAAATTCTGATTTCAATAAACTAATTACTATCTTTGCTTGTATGGCAGGGGCAAAACAGAATTTTGAAGATGCAACATTGTATCTTCAAAAATTAATCAGACAGGGAGAACATCAGAATCTTGATTTTAAGCTGGAAATTGATGATGCACGCAAAATAGCGAGAGCTATGTGTGCGTTTGCAAATGCCGATGGTGGAATATTACTTATTGGAGTTAAAGATAACGGAGTTGTGGCTGGTATCCGTTCAGAAGAAGAACTGTATATGCTACAGGCAGCTGCCGAATATTACACCAAACCTAAAATCAAATATTCTGTAAAACTCCTTAACACCAATAAAAAAACGGTTCTTGAAGCTTATATTCCCGTCTCTGAAAATACTCCTCATTACGTTCAGAACGAAAAAAATGAATGGAAAGCATATGTAAGGGTTAACGATCAGAATATTATTCTGGATTCTTTTGCTGTTCATATTCTAAAACAGAAAAAAGAACAGAAATCAGTACTGCTAACATATGGAGATGACGAATACAAAGTATTGACATTGCTTCAGAATTCAAATAAAATTACTTTTCAGGAAATAGAGCGAAACACATTGCTTCCCTACCAGGTTGTAAAGAAAATAATTACAGATTTGATTTTGTTGAAAATTGCGGAATATACCATTACCCTGAATGGAACATTTTTCAGCCTTAGCAAGCGGTTTGCTATGGATGATTATTTAAACCAGAAGATTTAGGCAACAAAATAAAATCTGCCAGTACAAAGGCTGTCACGGCTTCCAAAATCACAGGTACACGCAAAGCAATGCAGCTGTCATGACGTCCTTTAATCGAGAGTGCTTCCATTTGATTGCTTTCAAAGTTGTAAGTTGTCTGGCTTTGTCCGATGCTGGAAGCGGGTTTTACAGCAATACGAAAAATCAGCGGATTCCCGTTTGAAATTCCACCATTAATTCCACCACAATGATTTGTCCGAGAGTGTCCTTTTCCATCTATAAAAATATCATTGGCTTCGCTGCCTTTCATTTTAGTAAGTTGAAAGCCGTCGCCAAACTCAATTGCTTTAACAGCGGGAATTGCAAAAACAGCGTGAGATAAGGCTGATTCTAAAGAGTCGAAAAAAGGTTCGCCCAACCCGGCAGGCAAAGAATCAACTTTACATTCAACGATTCCCCCAATACTGTCTTTTTGCTCGGTTGCTTTTTTTACTGCCTGTTCAATATCTGCAGAGCCACCGGCTTCAATAAGTGTTGCATTAATTTTTGCAGGAGAAATAATTTTTTTAGCAACAACTCCTGCTGCAACTAAAGGAAGAGTGAGCCTTCCGCTAAAATGCCCACCACCTCTCGGGTCGTTAAAGCCCTGATATTTTGTAAATGCAGTGAAATCGGCGTGTCCGGGTCTGAAATGCTTTTTTAACTCGTCGTAATCTTCACTTTTAATGTTGTTGTTGTTAAAAAGAATGCATAACGGAGCACCGGTTGTATAACCGTTGAATAAACCGGATATGATTTGGGGTTTATCGTCTTCTGTTCTTGGAGTGGTGCCTTTTTTTCCGGGTTTTCTTCGCTCAATATCATGAATAAAGTCTTCGGCAGAAATGGGAATTCCCGAAGGAATTCCATCAATAACAACTCCCATAGAATTGCCATGAGATTCGCCGAAAATATTCAGACGGAAAATTCTTCCGAAACTATTCATGTATAATCAGCTTGAAACCTTTTGAATGAACATTCATAATTTCAATGCGAGGATCTTCGCTCAGATGCTTACGTAAACGTGTGATATAAACATCCATACTTCGTGCATTGAAGTATGATTCATCCAGCCATATTTTCTTAAGCGCATAATTTCTGTCAAGTACACCATTCAGGTTTTGGCAAAGTAACTGAAGCAATTCAGATTCTTTGGTCGTAAGCTTAATAACATTTTCATTTAAGATCAATTCCTGTGTTTCGGCGTTAAACTGGTATTTACCAATAGAATATGAGGTTTTGTCCTGAATAGAGAGCCCTTTTGTCCGTCGGAGTATGGCTTCAACACGGAATAGAAGTTCTTCCATGCTGAATGGTTTGGTAATGTAGTCGTCAGCGCCAATTTTAAATCCTTCTACAACATCGTTTTTCAGAGATTTTGCTGTTAAGAATATAATGGGAACTTTATCGTTGATAATACGGATTTCTTTTGCTAATGTAAATCCATCCATAAGTGGCATCATAACGTCTAATACACACAGGTCGTAACTGCTGTTCTTAAACGCTTTTAAAGCTGCTTCACCGTTTGGGAAAAGTTCTGTTTTAAACCCCTTGGCATTTAAGTATTCCTGGAGTAACATGCCGAGATTATCATCATCTTCGGCTAATAAAATATGAGCTTTTGCTAGTTCCATAGTCATTTATTTTTATTGATTGGTAATATTATCTGAAATTCGGATCCGTGGTTTAATTCACTTATTACTTTTACATTTCCTTCGTGAGCTTCAGTTATGATTTTAACATAACTCAATCCCAAACCAAATCCTTTTACATTATGAATGTTTCCGGTATGTACACGGTAAAATTTATCAAAAATATGTTTTTGATCCTGTTTACTTATGCCTATACCATTGTCTTTTACGCTTATTACAATGGAATTGTGACTGTTGGTAGTTGAAATTTCAATGATTGGATTTTCGTTTGAATATTTTAAAGCATTTTTCTAATAAATTCAAAATAGCATTTGACATATGAAGCTCATCTGCAAAAACTTCGTCTTCCATGGCATTCAAAGTAAGAAACAGTTGACCGTTACGTTTCTTTACATGCAGGTTAAAAGTTGAAGTAATCGATTCTACAAGTCCGTTTATAGGAAGAGATTGCTTATTGAAACGATACTCACCACGTTCAAAGATGGCCATTTGTAAAACTTTTTCGACCTGAAATGCAAGGCGTTTTGTTTCCTGGGTAATAATATTGGTTACATTGGTCATTTGATCGCCGTTTTTACAAATGCTTCTGTCGCTTAGCATTTGTGAGGCTAAAGAAATGGTAGAAATGGGTGTTTTTAGTTCATGTGTCATATTGTTAATAAAGTCGTTTTTCATTTCAGATAACTTCTTTTGATGCAATATGGTATATAACGTAAGTGAATACGAAAAAACGATAATCAAAATTAAAATAATTGTTAAAATTCCCATAAACCCGAGTGAGCGGGCTATAAAATTATCTTTTTCGGGAAAATATAAAACCAGAAAATTAGCAGGCGAAAAAACATCGTTGGGAAATAATTGTGTTTTAAAAACATCTGAATAATCTTTGTCAAATTTCGGACTCTGATAAATAATAGTTCAACTGTCGTTTTTTAAAGCAAATTCGAAAGGCAAAAATATTTGATGGTTAGCAAATTGTTTTTGAATAATGTTTTGTAGTGTATAATAGTCAATGCGCTTTTTGACATCATCATTATAATTTAGCATCTTATTGATGATTTTTTCGACAAAGAGTGTTTTGTCTGTTAGTTTGTTTGCGATTTCTTTGTTTAAGTCGATATTTGAAATTGTTTTGCAATAATTATCAGGCTGGCATTTAGAAAGAGATTTACTGAACAGCACGGAATCACCTTTCATAATTTCAATTCTTGTGTTCGTGTGTATAGACAGAGAATCGCTTACTGACAGAAGATTTTTACGAACAGAAATTTCTTCTTTATTGCCCTTTACTTCAGGAAGAGAATTATTCAGTAAGGAATAACTTGGTAAATCATGAACCTTATAGCGAAGCGAAAAGACTTCGTTTGTGACTTCAATGACAGTTTCTTTTGCTTCCAGTTCTTTATTTACATCGCTAAAAATATCGGTAATTTGTTGATTAAACTGTTCTTCTTTTAATTTAAATTCCTGAAGTAGCCAAAAAGTTTGCAATGTTATGAGTCCGACCAGAGCTACACTCATCACAATAATAATTATCCAGATTAAA
>CAZDUU010000218.1:0-4658 GCA_964508675.1 uncultured Bacteroidales bacterium
CGTTCCAGATCCTGTTCAAGTCTGAGAAAAGCTTTTGTTACTTTATTTTGCAATCCGACTTTATTTAATGGAAGCCTTACAATTCTGGCCTGCTCTGCCAGAGCTTGCAAAATGGATTGGCGAATCCACCATACAGCATAAGATATAAATTTAAAACCTCTGGTTTCATCAAACCTCATAGCGGCACGCATAAGTCCCATATTCCCTTCGTTAATAAGGTCGGGAAGGCTTAATCCTTGATTTTGATATTGTTTTGCAACCGAAACTACAAATCTTAAATTCGAATTGACAAGCTTATTAAATGCTTCCTGGTCACCTTCGCGTATTCTTCGGGCTAATTCAACCTCTTCATCAACACTTAACAGTTCCATTTTCCCGATTTCATGCAAATATTTATCAAGCGACGGGTTGTCTCTGTTGGTGACTTGTTTAGTGATTTTCAATTGTCTCATAGTATTTCGAATATTTGGTTTACTTACATTAGTACGGTAGCTAAAAATTTTGGTTACAAAGCTTGGACGAAAATTCGTTAAAAAGTAATAAGTGATTGCAATCCAGTTATTAAAAAGAGGCAAAAGTGTGATAAGTTTTAAATAAAATAAATTCATACAGCGAAGTTTTACAATATTACATGTAATTGTTTTGAGTTTGAAATTTGATCATTTTATGTGAGATAGTGAACTGAAATGTTTTTCTGAACTTCTTCTTTAATGTCTTTTTGACTTTTTTAGTTTCTAAATAACTTTTAACTTTGAAAAAAAAATGCCAGTTAAGGTCCTCTCAGCATCGGCAGGAAGCGGTAAGACATATAATCTGTCTATGTTTTACGTAAAATTGGCAATGGAACATCCTGATAATTATGAAAAAATATTAGCTATAACCTTTACCAATGCTGCTGTTAATGAGATGAAAAACCGTATTTTAAACCGCTTATACGATTTGTATCAGGGAAATGGCATTGCCGATTATCGCTCGTATGCAGCAGTAAACGAAAATATTCATGATAAAGCTATTGCTCAAAGGGCAGGTGAGGTTCTGAATCGCATAATTCATCATTATTATAATTTTTCTGTTTCGACCATTGACAGCTTTTTGCAGCGTTTGTTTAAGGGAGCACTGTACGAAATAGGCATCAGAACCAATTATGAACTTATTGTCAATAATGATGAGGTTATTGAACAGGCTGTGAACGATTTTTTGCTTAACCTGGACGAAAATCAACCGGCTTTTGAATGGCTGGTTAAGTTTATAAAGAATAATGCACAGGAAAATAAAACCTCGAATTATGGTAAACAATTAACCCAGCTTACACTGGAAATAAATAAAGAATTCTTTTACCCGTTTGAAAAAGATTTTGCATCAATTACAGAAAAGAATTTTTATCAGTTAGAAATTGTTCTCAAAAAGGTTGTAAATGATTTTATTGAAAAGATGAAAGCCTTTAACAACCGTTTTTTAGACTTGTGCAATGAATCTGGTTTTACTGAGAATGATTTTTACCAGAAAGGTAGCGGACCGGCAAGCTATTTAGGTTCTAAGTTATTGAAATTTATTCATGAAAAAGGCTCTTTAAGTATATTCAAACTTTCCAATAAATATTTAAACGAAGCATTAGAAGAAGGAAAATGGATTGCAAAAAATTTAGAGCAAAAATTTAATCCTTTTAGAGAATCATTTCAAAATCTTTTAGTTGAATTCATTGGATGTTTAAAGATAGAAGGAAAACAATACGAAGATTCAAGGATTATACTGGAACAAATGTTCAATATTTCCATTCTTAACCAGATTGTACGAAATCTGCATGAGTATAAAAAGACCAATAATGTGGTGCTTTTGTCGGATATTGGAAAAATGTTACAGGGATTTATCAGCAACAATTATCTTTTTATATACGAAAAGCTGGGTGTGCGTTACGAATACTTTCTGATTGACGAGTTTCAGGATACATCTAATATCCAGTATCAGGTTTTGATGCCGTTGATTGAGAATAGTATTGCCGAAAAAAGCGATGAAAGCGTGCTTCTGGTAGGCGACATTAAACAGGCCATTTACCGCTGGCGCAATGGAGATTGGAAACTCATGAACGAAACGATATACAAAGATTTTGGTAAGAATATTCATCTACAGGTATTGGAAAACAACTGGCGTTCACATCCTCATGTTATTCAGTTTAATAATGCCGCTATGAAAAATCTGGTCGGGATGGACGATTTGTACAGAAAAAAAGAATTTGATAATACCTCACTTTTAAAACTCGGACAGAATATCTATAAAGATGTAGAGCAAAATTTTCCTGAAAGCAGAAATTTAAGCGAATCTAAAGGATATGTCAAACTCATCGCAAAGAAACCAAAGCTAAAAAAGAATGGTGAGAATGAGCAAAACGATGAAGTTGAAGAAGAAAATGATGATTTAAAATGGGTCGCTGATGAAGTCAGTCGTTTGTGGGATGCGGGCTATAAAAATATTGGCATCATCGTTAGAAGAAACAGCGAAGCATCTTTGATTTTTGATTACCTGATGAATAGTGTAAAAATTGATGATGACGACTTTAAAGTGATTTCAAAGGAAAGTATTACGTATATCAATTCAAACGCAGTGATGTGGATAATTTTTACACTTCACTATATGCAAAATGAATCTGATTATGCGCTGTATATGGCAAAAGCATTTTTCAATAAGTTGGTAAAACTTAAAAATAACGATGAATATTTTTTAGATTTGTCGAAAGATGTCGAGTTTAAGGCAAAAAATCTTTATTTCAAGTCTGAATATTTAGTTAATAATCAATATTCAAATTTTAATGAAAGAGAAAAAACTTTTTGCATTCATTTTTTGCAACTATTGAAGAAATATATGGATGTCAATCCTGTGAGCGAAGCAAGATTTATTCAGTGGTTTTTTGATAAAGGAATCAATGAATCCATTAAAATAAGTGGCGAAAAGAAAGGCGTTCATCTGGTAACCATTCATAAATCGAAAGGTCTGGAGTACGATGCTGTTATTATTCCGTCTGTCAACTGGTCAAAGGACCCTGGATCCAATTACTTATGGTTTAATAAACCCGGATGGATTACCAATAGTTCAATCCCTGCATTTCTGGTGAAATCAAACAAAGACATACAGACTTCCACTTTTGCTGATGAGTATTTGCATGAGGAGAACAGCAGGAAGATAGACGATATTAATTTGTTATATGTGGCTTTTACCCGTGCAAAAAAAGTTTTAGTAGCAGGAGTTGATCAAAAAGAGATAGGTAAAGAAATATATAAACTTTTTGAATTGAATTTCAGAGTGGATGGTCTGAATAATGACATTAACACTTTCAAAACATTTGATGATGATAAAATATCTGTCTATGAAATTGGTGAATTGAAGTGTAATGATGAAAAATACAAAGAAAATGAATCTGAACATTTTGAAATTCAGCCCGGAACAAAGCCAATGAATCTGAACCTTGTCATAAAAGGCAATCAGGAACTGTCATCGCAAAAAAACATAGCTCATGGTTTACTAATTCATGCCATTATGGAGCAAATTTCGGACATAGAAAATTGGATATCTACTGCTCAAAAAATAATCACCACTTTCAATGTTGCTGATGAAGATAAAGTTTCTATCATGAACAGCGTAGAAATGATTTTTGAAAAGTACCCAGAAATAAGTAATTGGTTTGCCAATTATGAGAAAATTATAAGTGAAAGAAAAATTATTTACCAGGGGAAAATTTATCGTCCTGACAAAGTTTTTATTCACAAAGACAAGGTTATACTGGTCGATTTTAAAACCGGAGAAACAGAAATGGAAAAATACAAAAGCCAGGTTAAAAGGTATAGGGCATTACTTGTAGAATTGAATTATAATAATATAGAATCTTATTTGCTAAATATCGACACAAATGAATTATTATTAGTAGAATAAATTTAAAGCATTATGATTAGTTTCTTTTCGTCTATCGCGTTGTTGTTACTTGGGTATTTTTTGTATTCAAGATTTGTTGAAAAAATTTTTGGTGTTGACAAAGATCGCCAGACCCCTGCTTATACAAAACAGGACGGTGTTGACTTTGTTCCAATGTCGTGGGGTAAAATTTTTCTGATTCAATTTTTGAACATTGCCGGTTTAGGACCTATTTTCGGAGCTATAGCCGGTGCTATGTGGGGACCTGTAGCTTTTTTCTGGATTGTACTTGGAAATATTCTGGGGGGAGCAGTTCATGACTTCTTTTCAGGTATGATTTCCGTCAGAAGAAATGGGGAGAGCATTCCGGAAATAATCGGAGCCTATTTGGGATTAACCGTTAAACAGGTTATGAGAGTCTTTGTTATTATTATGATGATTATGGTCGGGGCCGTATTTGTAGTAGGCCCGGCTCAAATTCTCGACGGTTTGACATCTGATGCTCTGGGGTTAACTTTTTGGGCAACCCTCATCTTTATTTATTATATATTAGCAACCCTACTTCCTATTGATAAAATTATCGGGAGCATTTACCCTGTTTTCGGTTTTGCTTTACTTTTTATGGCTGTTGCCATTTCTTTTGCCATGGTATATAATGGATTACCTATTCCCGAAGTTTCTTTTGCCAATATGCACAGTGATCCACAGCAGTATCCGGTTTATCCGCTGTTATTTATCTCAATCGCTTGTGCAGCAAT
>CAZDUU010000219.1:0-4657 GCA_964508675.1 uncultured Bacteroidales bacterium
GTATGATAATATCAGCAGCCATCAGCACAGGATAAGTTAATAAGCCGGCGTTTATATTATTGGGTTGCTTACGGGCCTTTTCCTTAAAGGTAGTACAACGTTCCAGTTCACCTAAGTATGCGTTCATATTGAGCAACAAATAGAGTTCGGTGATTTCACGAACATCACTCTGACGATATAAAACACATTTTTCAGGATCAATGCCACTGGCAAGATATTCTACCAGAACCTGCTTAGTATTTCCAAACAAATTTTCGGGTGTAGGATGTGTGGTTAACGAATGCCAGTCAGCAATAAAGAAATAGCACTTTTTTTCTTCCTGCAATTTCAGAAAATTCTTCATCGCACCAAAGTAATTTCCCAAGTGTAAATTCCCTGTAGAACGGATTCCGCTGACTATAATTTCGCTCATATTTTTTTCTGCAAAGATAAGTATTTAACCCAAATAAAAAGATTTTAGGTTTGACCGATAAATAGAAAAAGTATTCCCTTTTTAGCAAAAAAATCGTTAGGTTTGCAAAAAAAAGCACTATGGAAAGCCAGATTTCAAAGATTCAGCAAATACTTCCCGATGTTCATTTAGTGTACCTGATGAATGAAGGACAAACCATTGAAAACGTTTCACTTACCAAAAGCGAAGATAATTACCTGAAACAACAATTTCAGAATAAAAAACACGCTGTTAACATCAATACTTTCTATCGTTGGATGTTTTTCAGAGTAATGGAAAACAAAGTTGATGTAAACCAGATGCACGAAAAAGCACGCAGAGAGGCTTCATCGCTATTTGAAATTTTAAAAGATCAGGAAATAAAAGAAATACAAATCATCAACGCCACCGATGACAAGCAATTGACCGTTGCTTTTGTAGAGGGATTGCTCTTAAGCCAATATGCTTTTTATAAATACTTTACAAAAAACGAAAAGAAACCTCACACCATTGTAAAGATTCATATTGTGGGTGAAGATCCTGCTGATTACGAAAAAGTCAAAAATCTTTGTCAGGCCGTTTACATCAGCCGCGATTTAATCAACGAACCGGCAAACGTACTCAATACCATCTACATGGCCCAGGGAGCAAAAAAAATAGCTGCCGAATGCCAATTAAACATCCGTGTTTTTGAAAAGAAAGAAATTGAAGACATGAAAATGGGCGGTTTACTGTCCGTTAACCGCGGTAGTGTTGATCCCCCCGTATTCATTCACCTCGAATACAAACCTCAGAATGCTGTAAATTCCAAACCTTTTGTAATTGTGGGTAAAGGCATTACGTTCGACTCAGGCGGACTAAACATTAAACCCGGCGACAGCATGGAAACCATGAAATGCGATATGAGCGGTGCTGCTGCTGTTTTGGGCTGCATGTATGCCTTATCGAAAAATCAAATACCGGTGCATATTATCGGGCTTATTCCTTCTACAGACAACCGTCCCGGGTTCAATGCGTTTGCTCCCGGCGATATTATCAATATGATGGACGGGAGTACTGTCGAAATGCTAAATGCCGATGCCGAAGGCAGAATGATCTTAGCCGATGCACTTCATTATGCTAAGCAATTTGAACCACAGGTAGTCGTTGATCTGGCAACATTGACCGGCTCTGCCAGCGCTGCCGTTGGACGCAATGCCACGGTTGTTTTTGCCAAAACCAATGATGACGTTTATTCCAACATGGAAAAAGCCGCTTTTGAAACCTGAGAAAGAGTTGTTCGCTTCCCGTTGTGGGATGATTATGCCGATATGCTGAAATCGGAAATTGCCGACGCTAAAAACATTGGCAACCGACTTGCCGGAGCTATCACAGCAGCTAAATTCCTCGAACGTTTTACCAATTATCCGTGGATACACCTCGACATTGCAGGCCCTGCATTCTTAGAGAAAAAAGACAGCTACAGAGGCGTTGGCGGAACAGGCACCGGCGTAAGAATGGTTTACCGCTTTATTGAAAACAGTTTGAAGTAGAAGTTACGTTTTGTAATTGAAATAAATGAACTGTGATTATTATAAATATTGTAGCGTAGTTAAAAACTACGATTACTTATAGATGTAAGTCACAGACTTACATCAGCTGGGGAATTCTTTAATATTCATAATAATTTAATTCTGGTTGTGTTTTAAAATCTGTATTATAATCATAATAAATCTCAAATATTGTTTTTTCTTTTTCATATTGTTTCTTCATCTCTTTTATTCTATTCAATTCATCGTACTTATATTCCTTGAAAACAGTGTTTAATAATCTCAATTTTGGATTTGGAACTATATCATCGTTTTCTACAATATTGTAAACGCCTTCCGTTTGCAAATATTCAATTGTTGAATTAATAATTTTATCATTCTTTAATTTCATTTTGTATTTGAATACATTATAATCACTAATTGCCTCAACATACATGCTATCTTTGAAATAATTATACTTAACAATTAAATTTATTGTATAATCTTTATTTCTTTCATGAAAAGAATTTTTAAAATAATGCTTTTCAATTTCAATTTGTCCCATTTTATTGTAATAATATATAACACTGTCAATTTGCCCTAATTCGTCAATGCTCTTTTCTATATTTTTCTTTCCATCTAAATATGAAATTATTGATGTATTAGATAAATACCATAAAGATTCAGTATAACTTTTAATTAAATGATTTTCTTCAAATGCCTTTTTTGTCTTTTGAAAATCAAATTTATAAACTGTACCTGAGTCATTTATTATAGTATCAATTACAGGAGGATAACTAATCTTACCATTTGCTTTTAACAAACTATCAATTTCTCTATCCCAAATATTCTTTGTTATTGTATCGTAAGCATAATGTAAAACGGTATCTTTTTTCCCTTCTAAATTATAATGATACTTTGTTACCGAAAAGTCCCTCGGATAATTCTTCATATACGACGTACTTTCAATTATATCGTCTTTTTTATATTTTAATATCGTGAGTTGCTTTTCTATTAATAATCCTTCCGAATAAATCTTAATTATTTTACCCTCATTATCTAAATCATAAGACTCTTTTATTTTTCTAATTTCATTTCCATATTTTTCATAGACTAAAATATCAGAAAAATGATTATAACTTACAGGTGTATCAATTGGAAATGATAATTCTTGTGAAAACATAACATTTGTTATAAAAATTAGATATATTATTAGTTGTACTTTCATCTGTTTATGTTTGCTAACGGATGGGCGCTGGCGTTCGCCTTGCTTTCCTCTTATCATCGCGATGGCGTATCTGCCAAGCAAGGTGACGCTATGCGCCGTGTTAGGCAACGTTTTTTTTTAATCATTTAAATACATATCTGGCATATAATCTAAAAATCTTAAACTTTTAATTGACTTTCGTTCTACATTTACAAGTCCTCCATAAAAAAACAAAATCGGCTTTTGAAAATAAGGTCTTTTAAATTGGTCATAAGTTTCTAAACTACGCCATCTATTGTTTTCAATTATTAAACTTTCTTTATATCCAACTTCATCTTTTTCAAACACCACACGAACCCAAACTTTTAAATTAGCAGTAAATTTATGTTTATTATCTTTTGAATCAATGTATGTGTAATGTTCTAAAACTTCTATTTTTTCAATTTCGGATTCCTCAATTATTTTTTCATAGCAGTTTTCGTGATATCGCTCACTTACATAACTTAATAAAGCTCCTATATCCTTGCTTAAGTCATTTAAAACACGCTTTGGCGTTATTTTTTCTTGAATTAGAGACTTAGTTATAAAATCAAAATAAAATCCTTTCTTTCCTAGAAATTCAGGAATTGATTTTAAAACTTCAACATTGTCAACTTTATAATTAGTTAAGAGAGCTTTAAAGAGCTCATTTTCTTCAAATCCTTTATCTTTTGAAATAAAAGTGATAATGCTTTTTTCAAACGTAATTTTTCTTCTAGAAACTCTTTCAATCCTGTCTTCACTTTCTTCTTTGGCAAAATTTAAAACAGAATCCCAAATTAAATAATCCCGAATTTGAACGTTGCTATCTTTATTCTCTTTGCTTTGTAAGATGAATTTTGTCAACTCCAAACCACTAATCATTGTTGGCCTTAAAATTGAAATTCCAAGTGCATGAATAGGGTCCTTCAGAAGCGTTTTTCTAAAAAAATCTTTTGCCTTTTTTATATCTGATGTGATATCCTTTTCTATAATATCAGCAGATTCAAAGTAAGGGTCTCTTATTAAGTCCTTTTTAGATTTTAGATAAGAATTAACCTTTGATTCAAGAATTGACTCATAATAATTTGAAAACTCTTCAATGACAATATTTGATAATAAAACTTCTCCATCTGTATGTAGAGTATATGCACAGAGATTTTTGTAATCTATGTGTTCGTTAAACTTTAATCCAAGTTCACGATATATGGAAGTGTCTAAAATTACGTAATTTGCCATATTTTAAATGTTCCCTAACTCGTTTATATATACACCTTTTTCTTATTCTAGGTGCATCTAAACAACCAGATTGGAATGTATTGTGCACTTTTGGTAAAAAAAAGGTGAATATTATTTCACTCAAAATTAAAACATTTCTTTCAAACAACAAACATAATAGTCGGATATTTTTACCAATAAGCTGAATTTGTTTTTGTCTGTGCCAGCAAAAGCAGTAAAATATGCGACGGGTTATCGCTTGTGTGTAATGAGGGT
>CAZDUU010000220.1:0-4645 GCA_964508675.1 uncultured Bacteroidales bacterium
GGCACTTATTATTCTGAACGACAGCTTGTTTTTTGTATCAAACTCAACCAATGCCAGATCAACTCCGTCAAGCGAAGTTCCCGACATTATTCCGACTGCAATATATTTTTCTTTTATCATGGGTATAAATAGTGTCTTTTCCAGGATTTATCGTCATTTTCTTGGTAAACAACCCTGTCGTGAAGGCGATTCGGTTGTCCCTGCCAAAACTCAAAATATTCAGGCACGACTAAAAAACCTCCCCAGTTTTTTGGCCTTTGAACCAGACTGCTTTTTTTAATAGCTTCGTAACGCTCTAAAAGTATCTTTTTTTCTTCGAGGATATGACTTTGCTCTGAGGCTATCGCGGCCCACTGACTTTCAACAGGTCGTGAATAAAAATATCGATCCGATTCTTCTTCGCTTATTTTAAGGGCTTTTCCTTCTATCCTAATCTGTCTTTGCAATTTCTGCCAAAAAAATAATAAAGCCACATTAGAGTTTTGCTCTATCTGTTTTCCCTTGTTGCTCTTATAATTAGTAAAAAACACAAAGCCTTTTTCAGAAAAAGATTTCAGGAGGACAACCCGGCTATGAGGTTTTAAATCTTTATCACAGGTTGACAAAATAACGGCATTACTTTCTCCTTCTTCGTTTTTTATGGCATCTTCCATCCAAATTGCAAATAAGTCAACCGGATAGGAAGGAAGCTGTTCAATATTCAAACTTTTTCCTGAATAATTTTTTCTAAATTCAGAAAGGTCGTACATTTGCATTTTTGATACAAATCTAAATAATATTCATAAATTATCAGATGAGTCGAAAAGTATTTGGTCTTGGCGAGATTGTTTTCGATATCTTTTTCAAAGATAATAATCCGGTAGAGGCACGTCCCGGAGGAGCTGTTTTAAACATGATGGTTTCATTGTCACGCCTTGGATTGCCAGTTTCTATCATTGCAGATTTGGTTAACGATAAAATCGGCAATATTATTCACAATTTTTTATTGGAAAACCAGATTGACGATTCGCCTGTATATTGGCATCAACATGGTCGTTCACGTCTGGCATTGGCTTTTCTGAATAATTGCAGCGATGCAGATTATCTTTTTTATAAAATGCAGCATGAAGTTTTACCCGAATTCACTTTTCCACAGATTTATCACGACGATATTTTTATTTTTGGCAGCTATTATGGCATCAAACCTCTTATTCGTCCGTTAATAAAACCTTACATCGAAAATGCCAGACAAAACGGAACTCTTATTCTGTACGATCCTAATTTCAGAAAAAGCCATTTAAGCATACTTGAAGAAGTCCGTCCATATATAGAAGAAAATATCCGTCTTTCGCATATTGTAAAAGCATCCGCAGAAGATTGCGAGCTAATATGGAAAGAAAAAGACGGAGATAAAATTTATGAGATTATCAGATCATTCGGCGGCAAATACTTCATTTTAACCCAGGCTTCCAAGAATGTACTGGTTTATACCCCTCAAAAAAAATACATGTTTCCGGCAAACAGAATAAAACCGGTTAGCACGGTCGGTGCCGGCGATGCTTTTATGGCAGGATTGACTTTTGCTCTTTATCAAAAGCAAATCAATGTAGCAAAATTAGAATCACTGACGGATGAAAACTGGGAAAAAATAATTCATACAGCGATATTGACCAGCTCTAAAGTATGTCTGACATATGATAATTATATATCGGCATCGGATGTAATTGAAGTTAAAAATTTCTGCGGTTGTTAAAAATATCCTATTGATTTTCTGAATTATAAAAATTAATTTTACTTTTTCATTCTTTTTTCAGGCAACCTTTTTAAAAAATTGTGTTGCTTACTATTGAAAACATACTTGATGCTACCCGAAGAACAATTGTTAAAAAAATGTCGAAATGGAGAGCAGAAAGCACAGGAAGAATTATACGACCGCTTTTGTGCTGCCATGCTGGGAGTATGTATGCGTTATTGCGGAAATAAAACAGAAGCAGAAGATATTTTGCAGGAAGGTTTTATCAAGGTTTTCAGAAATATTTATGAATTTAAACCCAGACGTGAAGGTTCTTTGGCCGCATGGATAAAGCTCATCATGGTAAACACATCGCTTAATTATTTAAGAGATAAAAAGCATTTTTCATTCATTGAAGATATTGAAAAAGTTCCTGTTTCCGAGTACGAAGGTGAAGATGTTTTCATTGAAACTGAAGACAACATTCAACCGGAAATGAACGAGCTCATGAATATGATAAACGAACTTCCCGAAGGATATAAAATTGTATTTAACCTCTATGCTTTTGAAAAATACAGCCACAAAGAAATAGCAAAAATGCTTTCCATTTCAGAAGGGACCTCAAAGTCGCAGCTATTTAAAGCAAGGATGTTTCTTAGAAAGAAAGTACAGGATTGGGAAAAAAGTAAAAAAAAAAGATTAATAGCCATATAAATTATGATTAAGCCTGAAAATATTGACAAAATCTTTACTGATGGATTAGAGGACTACCAAATAAAGCCCTCACCTGAAGTTAAAAATAAGATTTTTGTATCATCATCAGCCATTAAACCACAAAAGCCTTGGTATTTAAGCAAAGGTTTTCTTTTTTTGAGCTCCTTTTTAATTACTTCATCTATTATTGCCAGTCTTGTGCTTTTGAATTCAGCTGAATCTAAAAGCAATGGACTTTTGGTATATAAAAACAAGGACTATTTATCCATTTCAAACACTAAATCAGCAGTAAACCCTGAAATTGCCATCAACTCAAAAAATAAATATGCAGAATTAAAAAACAAAAAAGGGCTATCATCTGCAAAGAAGGTTAAAACTGACAATCCTGCAAGCAATGATGATTATAAGCAGTATTATTCAAATCAGAAGGGAAAAAACAGCATCCATCAACCGCTTACAACAGGCAACCCGTCTAAGTATTCCCAGGCTAAACAAGCAAAGTCTGATAAACTTTTAAGTCAAAACATTACAGCAAAAGCCACACAAATCAATGGGGACCAAATAAATAAAGCTAACACCGGCACTCCTGAATCAATTCAAAACAAGCAGCCGAGCTCACCATCTGTTTCAGAGAACTATTCAATCACTACAGAAAAAACTGAAAGCACCTCTAACGCAAATTACGCGCTTCCCGGAAAAGATAAAATTGAAGTTTCTTTTGCAAACAAATCATTATCAACAACTATCAGTGATGAAACTCATATTACTTTGCTCACCACTAAGGTTTCATTATTACCAAGCATCCCTGTTTCTGAAATTTTCAACTCACAAAATGGAACCCCCTCCTATTACCAAAAAGGTATTTGGTACATTGAAACTTCAGCAGGAATATCACTAAGCAATTATAAAACTTCTGCAACAGATGCAGAGTGGAGGCTGGCAAGTGATGCAAAGCAGAACATGTTAAAACCATCAATCAGCAATGATTTTGGGCTCAATATCATTTATCAAAGAAACAGGTGGCAGTTTAAAGGTGGGATCAGCTACAACAGCTATGGAGAAAAACTATCTGCAGCAGCTTTATTATCAGACCCTCATCAGGAAACGACAGTAACTTATAATGGAAGTTACTATGAAGCATTAATCAACGGAATTTATTATGATATTGACTCCAACAGTTATTACCATTACACGTACAGCCAGACTAATCATATTTTTGTTTCAGATTCTACGCTGGCCTGGGAAAGTCATTATCGTCCGGTTGATGTTACTGATACCAATAATATTACCCGCTTTGACACCATTCCCAAAACTACCTTCTACAACAAAATCAGTTATGTAGAATTACCCCTAGGTGTTGGATATAGTTTTCCACAGAGGCATTTTAACTTTATCCTTTTTGCAAATATTATCCCGGGATATTTTGTAAGCGTAAAAGGAATGCAAATAGACACTCAAAATTATCCGGCACTGGAAAATTACTCCAAAACCACAATTAAAAAATTCACATTATCGACAGAAGTCGGATTGGAAATAGAATATTCACTAAACGAAACGTGGAATATTGGTTTGGAACCTTTTTACAAAAAAGCACTGTTCAATATCTACAGTAATGACTATAATATATTCCAATGCAATAATAATTACGGCTTTAGAATCAGCATCAGAAAAATGTTGTAATTTTTTTTTAGGTTATTATATTAAAAAATCGTAATATTGTTTTCTGTAACTATTTGAATTTTTTCTATATGAAAAAGAAAGTTTTATTTTTAATTCTTTGCTTACAATTTATAGGGCTCACAGTTTTTTCACAGGTTAACTTAGACAGCGGGCTTGTTGCAAAATATTATTTTAATGGAAATGCTAATGATGAAAGTATTTACGCAAATAATGGAACGGTTTACGGAGCTACTCTTACTGAAGACAGAGATGGTAATCAAAACAGCGCATATGAATTTAACGGGACTACTGATTACATAAAAGTTCCCAACAGTTCCTCATTAAATATTTTAAATTCAATCTCTATTTGCGCATGGTTTAAAACAGCTGATCCGGATATATACCCGGATGCAAATGGTGGTTTTCTTGTTTCTAAAGCTTATACCAACGGTTCAAGAGCATATACACTTGTTGCCAACGACAGCACTCTTGGAGATTCTATTGTATTTCAATTATTTGACAATAATAATATACAACACAGAACATCCAAATACTCAAGTT
>CAZDUU010000221.1:0-4644 GCA_964508675.1 uncultured Bacteroidales bacterium
ATCGTTAAAATTTTCAGCTGGAATTTTAGGCGGTATCTTGGTTATTTTATTATTAATGCCTGGTATGTTCTTTAATTTTGACGGAATGTCTGATTCAGAACTGGGAAAAGCCGGTTATCCGGTTGCAAATATTATTTCCGATAGGGAAAATATGTTTAAAAGTGACGTTTTTAGATCTTTAGTGTTTATTCTGCTTTCTGCCGGAGTTATTTTCCTAATTTACAAAGATAAAATAAGACAAAAATGGGTTATTGCGGCATTTGCTTTACTATTTATCATTGATCTGTGGCCGGTTAACAAACGCTATGTTCATGATGAAATGTTTGTCGAAGCCAGCAAAGCAAAAGATCCTTTCAAACCTTCAGAGGCTGATTTACAAATTCTACAGGATAAAGACACCTACTATCGAGTATTGAACGTCGCTGTAAATACATTTAATGATGCAAGTACTTCTTATTTTCACAAATCAATCGGTGGATACCATGGTGCAAAAATGAAAAGATATCAGGAGCTTATAGAAAATCAAATTTCTAAAAACAACTATCAGGTTCTTAACATGTTAAATACAAAATATATTATTTTCCCTGGCCAGGATCGTCAACCGGCTGTTCAACTTAATCCGGATGCTCTTGGGAATGCATGGTTTGTAAAAGCATATAAAGTTGTGGAAAATGCTGACAGTGAACTTTCAGCACTTACTAATTTTAAACCTGATTCAGTGACAATCGTTGATAAAAGATTTGAAAATGAATTAAAAGGATTTACTTTTACAAACGACTCTTCAGCGCAAATAAAATTAACCAATTATTCACCTAACAAATTAAGCTACAGCTATAACTCTAAAAATCCTCAGTTCACAGTATTTTCAGATATCTATTATGACAAAGGATGGAATATGTATATTGATGGAAAGCAATCACCTTACTTCAGGGTCAATTATGTACTTCGTGCTGCCATTTTACCAAATGGGACACATCATGTTGAATTTGTTTTCGAACCAAAATCTTACTTTACAGGAGAAAAGATTTCTTTAGCAAGCTCTGTTATACTTTTATTGATTGCTATATTTGTATTCTATAAAGAAGTAATAAAGAATAAAGAATAATAAAGTGTTAAAAATCAATTTTATATCTTTATTAAGAAAGTTTTTTGCTCCAATATTAATTTTTTTTATTGGAATTATCATTTTACTCACGATTATCTTTCAGGAGAAAAAACAATCATTATTAAAAAATATTGATGAAAAACTAATCCACGCAGTAGAAACTATTCAATATGCTCTTTCTAATGACTTTCATGACAGAGCCCTTGATTCACTTTCAATATCTCCTGAAGAAGACTGGAAAAATGTAAAAAAGTTATCTTCCCTTTCAAAGCAAATGGATGTTTCATTTCTTTACACTTTAATCTTCCGGAATGGAAAAATTCATTTTACTTCATGTTCTACAAACAGGTCGGAACTTCAGCATAAAACAACAATAAGGTATTTTACAGAATATTTTGAAGCATCTGATGACTTAAAAAAATTAGCGCTTACCAATAAACTTCTATTTGAAACAACTTCTGACCGCTGGGGAACTTTTAGATCTGTTTTAAAGCCCTACTATTCAAGAAATGGCAATTTATACATTGCCGGTGCCGATATTGATATTCAATCTATTAAACATCAGCTCGACAACGAACTTTTGTATTTAATTTTATCCGGATTGTTTCTGACGTTACTATTTATTCCTACTATTATTCAAATAATCAGAATTGACCGCAGGTTGTCAGATTTTTTGAAAAGAAAAATTGAAGAACGAACAGCAGAATTATCTAAAGAGCTTATCAATCATAAACAAACTACCATTAAGTTTGAAAAAGCCCTTAAAGAAAAGGAGGAATTTGCAGCTAAAGCCAAAGAAGCACTTGATTCAAAAACAAACTTAATTACTACAATAAGTCATGAGTTAAGAACGCCTTTAAATGTAATTATTGGAATAAATACTCTTTTATCGCAGACTCAATTAAATGACGAACAAAAAGACTATTGCACAACCATTCAGAATGCAGCAAAACAAATCATAAACCTCATTGAGGAAGCAATGCAATTGTACTATTCTCAACCTGAAAGAATAAATTTAGAGCTTACAACATTCGAATTGAATGATATTCTGATGCAGTTGATGAATCAATATACACAGGTCATCCGTCATAAAAAACTAACCATCAATTACTCTATTGACGAAAGAATTCCCAGGCACTTGGTTGGGGATGAAAGCTTTATCCGGCAAATATTATTCAATTTATTGAACAATGCAATCAAGTATACTGAAAAGGGGAATATAAATATTGATGCTGAATTCGAAGAAGTTACTTCTCAAGACAATAAAATCATTATTTTAGTTAAAATTTCGGATACAGGAATCGGAATGTCAGAGGAACAACAAAAAAAGATTTTAAAGGCATTAAATGACGATGACATTTTCAACAAATCATCAGGATTAGGGCTTGGACTTACCCTATGTAAACACCTGGCCAAAATGTTGGGTGCATCTATATGGTTTAAAACTGAAGAAGGAAAAGGCTCTACTTTCTTCCTCAGGCTTGCTTTAAGCGTAGGGACTGCCAACAGAAACCCATTAGATTTACCTCTTATTCCGGATGATGCTAACAGTGAAAAATTCAAAAAAGATCAATTCCATATTCTCTTGGCAGAAGATAATGAGTTAAATGTAAAGGTAGCACTCCGTTCACTTGAAAAATTTGGCCATGATATCAGTATTGCAAATAATGGAAAACAGGCTATCACACTGTTAAAGAACAGCCATTTTGATATCATATTAATGGATATTGAAATGCCTGAAATGAACGGATTGGAAGCCGCAAGCTTCATCAGAAAACATCCTGAAGAGGTCGGGCATGTTGGTATTCCTATTGTTGCTTTGACAGCACATGCACTTCCAGAAATGCAAAGTAAGTGCGAAGCTTCAGGAATTTACAACTTTGTAGTAAAACCTATAAACTTTAACGAACTTAATGAATTAATGAATAAGCTGATAAATAAAAAAGCTTAATTTTTAATTTTAAACCCAATTACATTAGGTAAGTTCCAATAGCGGGTATTTGTATCCGTAGGGAATGTCATAGAGACGAAACTTCCGTTTTTTTGAATCACCGTATCTGATGTTTTGATGTAAAGACATGCTTCAGGTCCTCCTTCTAGGTACATAGCAGACTTAATATTTATTGGCAAATGCAACAATAAGCCACTCATCTGATTTGCCGACATTGGTGTACGGGTAAATGCTAAAATTACCTGGTTACATTTATCAATACCTAATACACACATGCTACTGTATATCGTTCTTCTTGGTTTCCAAACCACCTGTTGACCATTGCAATCAATCATACGAATAGACTGAAAAACGGAGCAATAATTATCAATACAATTGTTTATATCTTCGTTTTCTGCATCAACTATATCAAATAATTTATGTTTTTCCTTAACATGCTTAAATGCTGCAAACATTTTAAAACTATCCTTAAACCTTGGGTTATTAATTTTATTGTTAGACTTTAAAAATCCTTCAGCACAAAAAGTATTGTTTAAATTGTACATTCCTGCATTAATAACCACATTCAGATCAAAATCTTCGCTCCAGGTCATTGCTGTGCGTTTAATACTATCATATGAGGTAGCAGAATATATATCTGCATCAATTATTTCCGGGTTTATTCTGACCAAAGTGATAATATTATCGCTGATCTTTGACTGATAAGGATTTTCTACTTCAGAATAATATAGACCTGTTGACAGTTCTTTCCATTCAACCTTTTTGGGATACTGAATTTTTTTTCTGGAATCGTCAGCACCAATATTACATGACCAAAATATTAATAAAATCAGGACAAAAACTTTAATCATCAAGCTAAAAATCAGTTTCCTTAATTATTGAATCATTTGCAAAAATCACTTCTTTTTTCTTCTTTCCTTTTTCATAAAAAATCCAGGATCCATCGGGTTTACCCTCTTTATATGACGATTGCATAAATAATGTCCCGTCTTCATTATATATTACAAACAAGCCATCACTTTTTCCATTTACAAACGTGCCTTTACTCCATAGTTGTCCGTTTTTATAGAAGTACTGCCACTCTCCATCGCGTTCGTTTGATTTATACTGACCTGTAATTTTAATATTTCCGTTCTTATAATATTCGGTCTTTTCTAATGTATCGCTTTTATGGTTTGTAGTATCAATAACACACTCCATTTTCAGCTGCCCTTCAGGAAATTTCTCCGACACTTTTTTTGTGCCGCTTCTCTGGCATTGAACAGATAGTAAAGCTACAATTGTAATTAGAAATATATTTCTCATTTTTATTATTAATTACTATTACAAACTATCCAGTCTTTGTTGCATATCATCAACATTACTATTAAGACTATCCAACGATTCCAATTGGTCAATCTCATTTGAATAGCTTTCAACAGCTTCTTTTGCTTTTTTTTTTTTTTTTAATTATTTCCAATAAGCGAATAAAAAACTAAAAATTGAAACTTTTAAGGTTTCAAGGATTAAGCTTTTCCTTTGATTCTTTGTTGCCAAGAAAAAATCAATAAAAGCTATAATCAGCATAACTGAACCTGTTAATTTTGAA
>CAZDUU010000222.1:0-4639 GCA_964508675.1 uncultured Bacteroidales bacterium
CCGTAACTATTACCGACGATAATAATTGTAGTTTGGTTCAATCGTACACCATTCAGGAGCCTGCTTCTTTGGTGGTAACTTCAGCTCATACGACTTATCTTTGCGATAATAGCAGCGATGGTTATATCCAGTTAACAGTAAATGGCGGAACTCCGGCATATAGTTATAACTGGAGCAATGGAGCAGCAAACACCTCTTCACAGTCAAACCTTAGCGGTGGAAACTATATCGTTACGGTTACCGATGTAAATCAATGCAGTTCGATTGATACTGTTTCGATTATATCAAGTTCGATTGATACAGCTGTAATTACATATAATCCGATGAATCACATTGCCGGCCTTGCCATGAACGGGGGAATTGCTCCATATTCTTATTTATGGTCAAACCAGGCTACTGACAGCACTATTTATATATCACAATCTGGCCATTATGTTGTGACTATAACTGATAATGCCGGTTGTACCGCAACTGCTGAAAGTGATATTAGTGCAGAATTTAAAATCCCTACGCTTATTACACCTAATAGTGATAATAAAAATGATCGCTTTGAAATCAAAGGCATCGAGGCTTATAGTCATGTTTCAGTTGAGATATTCAATCGTTGGGGAAATAAGCTTTTCTCATTTGACGGGAGCGGGTTAGATTATTACAATTCCGATAACCAGTGGGATGGGACCTATAACGGAAAAGACCTTCCAATGGGTTCTTACCTGTTTATCGTTAATTTGTTTAATGATGAAGACGCCATAACAGGGTCAGTTTCAATATTGAGATAAGAAAAATTTATTTCTTCAGAATATTTTTTCCTTATTTTGACCTTCAAATAACCCAATACCGGGTTTATGTATTTGGCGTTTTAGCTAAATTTTAAAGTCAAAGAATTTATTATTTGGAAGATGTAAACTGTAAACTTATATCAGTGAGAGTTGTTGTCATTGTCAAGTTGCTTCCTACGCCCTATTGGTTTTGAATGGTGTTGGCAATTGTTAATTATTTTCTATTATCGTTTCTTCAACGCTACCATCACCTTTTCCCAATAAAACTTCGAAAGTTGAAAATTGGTCTGGGTGTGCATGATAATTTTTTAAAGTCAAGGTCTGATACCCATTTTTGCTAATCACAATGTCAATAAATTCGTTTTGAATAAAATTCATATATACATTTCCTTCTTTATTTGAAAAAAATAAAGTGTCTTTTGGGTAAAACAAATTTTCCTTATAAGGTGTGTCATAAAATTGTGTGTAAGCTTTTTTTGTCTTAGATACCAATCTTATTTCAACACTGTCTATAGGAACTTTGTTTAATAAGTTCATCTCATAAATTTTACCATCTAAAGTTGCAAAAATGGTGTCCCCAAAACCACCATAATTAAATTCTACAAGCATACTTTGTGGTTTTAAGTCTGAACACGATAATAATATTATAAAAGAAATACTTATAAACGAAAGCTTTATTATTTTACTCTTTTTCATTTGTCTGAGTCTAGCTGTTTTTCAGTTTCATTTATAATTGCTAACGTTGACAATATGGCCAGTAAGGGATTGCGGGAGATTTTCATCGAGTTACAAGAAAAGTTTAAGCGGGTTACAAACCTTGAATAATCTACTGAACCGGTAATTTTTTATACCGCGTGTTACCATGCGTTAATTGTTTCTATTTATCAAATTTACTATCACTTTTACCATTGTATCCTTCTCTTTAGGTTTGCTTACTGCAATCATTAAGGTCAATGCAACCAAAGTATTATCTGCAATTCTCTTGTTGCCAATACTGTCATATAATATTCCGTTTTTTTCCAGGAAGTAAATAAATAAAAATGCTGCAATCCGCTTATTACCATCAGAAAATGAATGATTCTTTGTGATAAAGTACAGTAAATTTGTAGCTTTCTCCTCAATGCTTGGATACAAATCTACTCCGTCAAATGTTTGGTAAATTGTTGATATTGAACTTTTAAATGAATCATCTTTTTCATGTCCAAACAAATCGCTATTTCCATGAGTCTTTTTCGCTGTCAATATTTGAATCATTGCTTCCTCATATGTTAGTCGATATGTTTCTTTACCTGACGTGTCTATAATTTCAAGTCTCTGATAATCATATTGGTCTAAAATATCTAATGCATAAGCATAATCTGAAATTATTTTTAATAATCCAACACTCTCGTCATTTGTTAATGTTTTAAACTTCAAAGAATCTCCAAGTATTTTTACGGAGTTTTGAAGTTCTTTCAATTGGTTATTTTGTTGAACTAATCGCTTGTTATCGATTACGAAACCTTTTAATAAATACTCTTTAATTATCCTACTCGCCCAGATTCTGAATTGTATTCCTCGTTTTGAATTTACTCGATAACCAACAGAAATAATTGCATCAAGATTGTATAACTTTATTTTTCGTTGTACTTGTCTTTTTCCTTCATTTTGAACTACCGAGGATTCCTCGGTAGTTGCAAATTCTTCTAATTCACCAGATTGATATATGTTTTTGAGGTGAAGCCCAATAGTGTCAGAGTCCTTATCAAACAACTGAGCCATCTGTTTCTGAGATAACCAAACCGTTTCATTTTCAAACCTAACATCTATCTTGGTTTGGCCATCATCTGCTTGGTATATTTTAATCTCTGATTCAGTCATTGTTTTCGTCATTACCAATTTCTCTCGTTATTGTTTGAATCGAAATTATTTATCACCTTACTTTCAATGTCAATTCGTCTCATTTTTCGTGGAATTTCATTTGTGATTTGAATTAACAATTTGGCATAAAAATCAAAGAAAACACTAGGTTTTGAAAAGTCTTGATTCGGATAATACTCAACATCCATTTGAAAAAGTTCTCTCAGGAATTCTTCGTCAATATCTCTTAAATCAAGCCTTTCAGTTATTCCATTTACTTGTCTGTAAATGTATAAAAGTCCAAGTGAGTATGTGTTTTTATCATCTTTGTAGGTTATAGTGAGTGGGTCTCCGGGTTTAGCTAATTCAAATTCTTCTTCTGCCTTTACCCATATTTTCTTTGCTCTAGTGTAATTTGATTTACTTGAATTTATAGTGAATATTCTTTCAAATCTTGTCGTGTAGAGGTCAAACAAGTCTAAAAGTTGTTTTGGAATTTCATTTTTCGGGTACTCAAATAAAAAGTCCTGTGTTGTCGAATAAAACCTTAAAACATTATTAATTTCAATGATAAAGAATAACGTAAAAAAATGAAAAGTAGTCCTTTTTACTCTTGGAGTAAGTCCTTGTTTTTCAAACAGTATATTAAGTTCTGATTTTTCTTCATAGTCCTTCAGAAAATCATATATCTGTCCTTTTTGAAGTTTTTGTGTCATTGTCATTTGTTTTTATGATTAAGCATAACGATTGGATAGTCCGCCTAATGGCGACTATATCGTATGTAGTTTAAGGTTGATAAATTTGTGTATTTCTTTTATATTCAGATATATATAGGATAAAGCTGGCGTTTTGCGCGTGATTTTCATTGATGTTTCATTCATAGTTCAAGTGTTTTGTTTGAATCGGTAACAAATTTAAACAATATTTATTAGATGTCCAAATTATCCAACGGGCTTTTAATATTCTGTAAGTTTTTCTGTAAAAAAGGAGTGTATGTTTCAGTTGTTCTCAGGCAATTTGTGTTCGAGCAACCTCGCCTGATGCCAAACCCTTGTTGCCTGCTGGCTTGCTTTTACAGCGAAAAGCTTCTTTATTGTTTTAGAAGTTCAATTCTTTCGGAAACTATTTTTTTAAGAATGTCTTTATGTTCTGAAGGCAGAAATGAGTTATCTATCCACCAATGAAACTTCTCTAAATTTTCAATAAACAAATTATAGCTATTTTGAATTTGTTTGGGTGTTAATTGCAAGTTTAATCCTAAAACATCAAAGTCCTTTTTTGTGATTTTATTTTTCTTGCCATTAAGATTTAAACTCATTTGTTCTTCTTCATTTTTAATAACGAGGTGTGTACTTACTAAATCATATGATGGGCTTAGACAAAACGTTCCGTCTTCTTTTTCCAACATAGAGAAGTTTTTTAAATGCATATCAGCATTACCTATAATGAAGCTATATAAAATCAAATGATAATAATGTAAAATATCTAATCCATACTGTGTTGAATACTGTTTGATAGTTTTACCTGTCTTTTCATAGCTGCCTCTGTATTTATGCTCTGTAAGGGTTTCTGTAAGCTGACACAAGTCTTCACAAGCAATTTTATTTACACCTTCTCTATCAAATCTTTTTGTAATGTATGCAAGGTTGCCGCTCTTTAACCTTACTAAACCATGTGTTGCTACTTCAATTCCTAATTCATTTGCAAGATGCATACACAAGTCTTCATTTTCGGGCAAGGATAAATAGGTATCGCTTTGAGGTTTAATTATATAATTACTCTTGTCGTCAACTATTGTGAAACGAACATTTTTTTTAGTTTTTTCCAACCACAAACTTAATTTTGGTTGAACACCTGTTATTGCTTTACTAGCCCCAATGATTTTTTTAGCATAATCACTTAATTTTTTTTCGTTAATGTCAAATTCTGGCATTTGTTTAAATCCGAAAATATTAACAACACATTTTGTGTGATAATCGTTTTCTTCTGGTAGTAGAGGTTTATAGCAAAGTAAACAATTC
>CAZDUU010000223.1:0-4634 GCA_964508675.1 uncultured Bacteroidales bacterium
GCCTTCGATGGCATTGATAATTGCCGTTTCTTCGCCCATGATATAGGAACCCGGAGCAATAAAAAGGATAATATCCAATGAAAATCCGCTTTTCAAAATATCATATCCCAGCAAACCGTTACTTTGAGCATCTCCCAACGCTTTCTTTATTCGCTGAACAGCTGTTGTAAAGTAATAAGGAACAACCAGATAAGCCTTGTTGCAATTTAATGCATAAGCCGAAATAGCAATAGATTCAAGAACCGAATGCGTATCGCTTTCGAGCAGCAGGCGACTGTTAAATGACGAAGGATTACTTTCGTAAGCATTACAAATCAGGTAATGTTGCTCGGAATTAGTCTGAAGAACCGACTTCCATTTGCGGGCAGTATAAAAACCGCTTCCACTACGGCCTTTCAATTCGCTTTGCTGCAAAAACGATAAAACATCCTCACGTGAATAGTTTTTTATTGTCTGTATAAATGTAATCCAGCGATTACGTGTTAATGCCGCCCACAGGTCGCCAGGATCATATAATCCACATGCTTCAGTTAAAAAGCGGCTTTCATTACAATACCAGGGCTGATCTTTTATATTAGGAACTCCTTCCCAAGATTCTGTACCTTCAAAAATCATCTGTCCTAATAGTTTACCATGCTTTGCCCACGAAGAAAAAACAGCATCCATTAATGAAAAAACATCTTCGGCATAAACTTCGGCATAATACAAACGTGCTTTTCCAGGCAACTGGACAGCAAAGACAGGTTCAAAAGAAAAAATTCCCAAAGAACCCGTTTCTACTATTAATATATTTAAATTCTGACTTTGCGAATAACGTTCTACTTCACTTTTAATTTCACCAAAAATATTAGCAGGAGTTGCCGAACTTAACGATAAAAAAACCGTAGGTTGTTTGACACTTTCAAACTGAATCTCCTTTAACCAGCTTTGATTTTGCTCTTTCTGATGAAGGCGTTCAATGATTTCCTGAATATCAATCTTCGAAGACATAATCAAAGGTTTTGTTTTAAGGTCTTTTCAATAATTTCTTTAAGTTCCTCGTTCTTATTCAGAAGCTGAATATTACCATTGATACGTACATGAGGTTTACAGATACCCACGCACATTCCGTAATCGTAGCTATAAAGCGCATCACTGCTTATTTCACCCGGATTAATTCCAATCAGCCTTTTAATTATTAATTCCAGATCGTCCGAGTCGTTCATTCTGCAAATACACTGGTTGCAGGTTTCGATGTGATATTTCCCCTTAGGACTAAAACGAAACTGAGGATAAAAAGACAAAGTACTATAAACAACCTCAGAAGGGATTGAAAAATATTCAGCTACTTCAATTATATTTGCCATAGAAACATAACCGTTCTTTTCCTGGACTTCTTGAAACAACGGAAGAAGAAGACTTTTATTTTCCTTTGGGTACAAAGACAAAATTTCCGCTAAAGAACTCATGAAAAAAAATTTACATGCAAATATAATACATTTTTTGTGAATTTACAAACAGTGTTAATAAATTAACAGATGTTTTACAACTATTTTTTTCACTTTTCTTATTTACCTTTGTAAAAAATAAATTCAGGCCGATGCAATCAAACGAAAATAAGATAAATTTTATTATCTGCCTTGGAAGTTCGTGTTTTGCAAGAGGGAACAAAGAACTTGTACAACAACTACAACAATACTTTAACGAACACCATTTGCTCGATTACATCAGTTTTAAAGGAACCCGTTGTTTTGGCGAATGCAAGGACGGCCCTTTTTGCAAAATTGACGACATGCTTATAACATTCAAATCAATTCAGGAAGTAAAAGAGTATTTAGCACTTCATTATCCACAATTAAAAAATCTTATCGTATGAGTAATGGAAAGGCTATTTACAATATAAATCCGGAAAAATGTATTTTATGCTATTCCTGCGTAAGAACATGCCCGGTTAAAGCAATTGAGGTAAAGTCAAACCAACCCTTTGCACGCATCATTGACAAACGTTGTATTAATTGTGGTAGTTGCGTTCCTGCATGCCCGACAGAAGCCATTGCTTATCAGGATTCCATCGAACAGGCTAACCTAATTTTAAACAAAGATAAAAACGTCATTCTTTTAGATCCGGCGATTGCTTCAGAATTTCCCGACATCAGCGATTATCGAAAATTTGCCCAGATGCTTCGCCAAATTGGAGGGAAAACCATTTTTGATGTCTCTTTTGGTGTTGATCTTATGACCAAATATTACCAGGAAACCATCCATAATTTCAGGGGAAAGCACTATCTCACGTCTGCCTGTCCGGTTATTACATCACTAGTTTGCAAATTTTATCCTGAAATTCAGACAAATCTTATCCCCATCTTAACACCGGCACAAATTATGGCAAAAATTGCCAGAAAACTATATGGTGGTGAAATCGAAATCATCTTCATTACTTCGTGTACTGCGACTAAATTATTTTTCAATAAACCGGGCAAACCGGAACATATCAACTGCACACTTACTTTCCAAGAATTACGTCAGATTTTCTCAAAACTTAATATTTCCGAAGCTCAATTGGAATACAGCGATTTCGATGGCCCCCAGAGCCGTATGGGAAGTATTTTTCCCATTGCCAACGGATGGATAGAGCTTACTGATCTTGAACAAAACATCGTTAACAGTGAAATTATTACTGTTACCGATAAACACAATATTTTAAATGCCCTCGATGAGTTCAACGACAAGATCATTCATATTCAAAAGCATCTTAATCTCTTCTACTGTCAGGGATGTATCAATGGTCCCGGCATGACCAATCCCGACAATCTGTTATTTAAAACGTCGCTGGTATCTCAATACACTGAAAAACGCACCAACACCATCACCTTAAAAAAATGGCAGGAATTTATTAGTGAGTATCAGGATCTGGATATATCAACCACTTTTGAACCTGATGACCAGCGCCTGAATATCCCCGAAGAACGCATCATTGAAACACTTTCACTACTCAAGAAAAACGAAGGCGATATTACGCGCGGATGCCAGGTTTGCGGCTATAAATCGTGCAAAGATTTTGCAACTTACGTCGCAGCCGGACTTGCCAAGAGCGATATGTGCCTGCATAATTCACTTGATCACCGTAATCACTATATTTCCAATCTTCATAAAAAAATTGAAGATATTCAGAAATCGTACGAGCTGATAAAACAAGAGCAGAGTCAGATTACAAAAGATAAAGAAATGGCACAGCAGGCCATGGAAATTCTCAATGCCATGCTGCAAAAACTTCCAGCTGCAGTTGTCATTGTTGATTACAAGATGAAAATCATCCGTAGCAATCAGAGTTTTATCAATCTGCTGGGAAAAGAAGCACAGGAAATCAGCGAAATCATTCACGAATTGGTAGGGGCTGATTTAAAGACATTGCTTCCGCCTTCCATGCTGCAATATTTCACTTATGTGCTCGAGAACGATGAAAACATCCCCAACAAAGATGTTCAGTTCGATCAGAAGCTCATTAACCTGTCTATTTTCTCCATTCAAAAAAACAAAATCGTCGGGGCTGTGCTTCGAGACCTCTTCGCTCCCGAAATCCGCGACGAAGAAGTTATTAACCGTCTGAATGAAGTCATAGACAAAAATCTGCAAATGGTTCAGAAAATCGGGTTCCTGTTAGGCGAAGAAGCCGCTGCTACAGAACAAATGCTTCATTCCATTATCCAATCATACAAATCCGACAAAAAATGAATCCTTTCTACATAGATGTACATTGTCGTCAGCAAAACAAGCACAATCAAAGGATTTGTGGCGATGTTTTTCTGAGCAGAAGGATTAAGGAGGAAAAGCGCACGATACTTGTCCTTTCCGACGGTATGGGACATGGCGTTAAGGCAAATATTCTGGCAACGCTTACAGCAACCATGGCAACGAGCTTTACCATCAACCACCGCGACCATTACAAAATTGCCGAAATTCTTTTAAATACGCTCCCTGTTTGCAGTATCCGCAAAATGAGCTACGCAACCTTTACCATTATTGATATTGAAGCAGACGGAACTGTTCATATTACCGAATACGATAATCCCAAAACACTTATTTATCGTGGCAAAAAGCCATTGGATGTAGGTTGGCAATGCTTGTGGCTGAACAATGAAAAGTTCAAAGGAAAAGAAATCCTTACCTGTTCTTTTAAAGCACAAAAGGAAGACAGAATTATCAGCATGAGCGATGGAATTGTACAGGCAGGCATGGGCACGCCCGAAATGCCTTTTGGCTGGGGAATTGACAACGTCGAACAATATATTGCCGCCAATATTCAAAAAGACAGTGAAATTTCTTCGGAAGTACTGGCTGAAAAAATTGTCAATAAAGCTGTTAAACATGATTCGTATGTACCTGGCGACGACACCTCGGCATGTGTGGTATATTTCAGAGAACCCCGTTCACTCATAATTTGCACAGGGCCTCCATTCGACAAACAGAACGACAAGGTGTATGCACAACGACTAAAAGATTTTCAGGGTAAAAAAATTCTTTGCGGTGCCACTACAGCCGATATTTTTGCACGTGAACTTCATCAAACCATCACAGACACCTTTGAATTTGTTGATCCGGATTTGCCACCTGTTTCGTATATGCCCGGAGTTGATCTAATCACATAAGGTATCCTC
>CAZDUU010000224.1:0-4616 GCA_964508675.1 uncultured Bacteroidales bacterium
TGGGTCCTGACTGTCTAAGGTTACAATTTCGGAAAGGATGGTTGAGATTTGCTGTGGTGTATAAAACTCTCCTGCTTTTTTGCCCGAACCAGCCGCAAACTGACCTATCAAATATTCGTAAGCATCACCAAGTGTATCTGAATCGGTTGAGAAATCGGCAATACCCTCTGCAATTTTCTGAATTATGGTGCAAAGTTTTTTATTCCTGTCGGTTGACGTTTTCCCTAACTTTTCCGAATTCAGATTGATTTCGGAAAACAAGCCCTGAAAGGTGCTTTCAAACGATTCGTTTTCAATATACCTGAATCCATCCTCTAAGGTAACGAGCAATTCACCATTTTGGGTTCTTGCCATTTCGGTAATGTTGCTCCACAAATGTTGGGGTTTGATTACATAATGCACTTTGCGACGCATTTGTTTTTCAAATTCCTGAACGTCTGCTTTGTTGGCTGAATACCAAACCGACAAAGGAATTCGTGTATCTTTTTCAGGCAACTTCGGATAGTCAGAACCTAATTCCTTTTTTGCAGCTTCTTCGTAATTGAATGATAAGTAGCGTAAAAACAAGAATGAAAGCATATAATCACGAAAATCATCAGCATTCATTGCTCCGCGCAAATCGTCGGCTATATTCCAAAGGGTTTTTCCGAGTTGTTGTTGGTCTTTATGTGTCATTTTATCTCATTATTTTTTTCATTTTCTTTTATTTCGTTTACTAATAATGCTTGCAGTTCGTCTTTGGGCAGCAATAGTTTATATTCTGCTACACCAATGGGCTTATTGATGTCTTGCAAAGCAATTTCTACATCCAAATGGTCTTTGTCGGCACAAAGAATAATTCCAATTGAATGATTTTCATTTTCGTTTTTTTCCAATTTATCGAGTAATGAAAGATATAAATTCATTTTACCTACATATTCGGCTTTAAAACTTCCAATTTTCAATTCAATAGCCACCAATGAACGTAAACCTCTATGAAAAAAAAGTAAATCCACAAAATACTCTTTATTGTTGTATTCTAAGCGGTATTGGTTGCCAATAAAGCTAAAACCTTTGCCCAATTCTAAAATAAAACTTCTTATTTTGGTAATGAGCCGCTTTTCAAGTTCCAACTCTTTTATGGGTTCAGTTATACCTAAAAATCCTAAATTATAAGAGTTTTTAAATACTTCATTTGCATAATCAGCACTTATAGCAGGAAGCGTTTGATTGAAATTATTTGTGGCAATATTTTTTTGCACTCTGGTGTAACTGTCCATTTTTATGGCATTGAGCAATAAATCTCTGCTCCAGCCTTTGGCTACAGATTCGTTGGCATAATATGCAACGGCTTCAGGTGACTGAACTTTGTTGATTAACAGCAAATTGTGCCCCCATGGCAAAACTGCGACAAGCTGTCGCAGTTTTGGGTCAGCCAAATGATAACGCTCATAAAAACGTTTCATATCCCACAAATTGCGAGGCGACAAACCCATATCGGGAAATTCGTTTTTCAGATCAATAGAAAGTTGATTTACTACACCACTGCCGTAGCCCTCTGAAAGTTGTTTTTCAAAAAGCAATTTGCCCAGATTCCAATAAACCGATTGCGTGGCATTGTTTATTTGTTTGGCAATAACAATGCGGGCTGTGCGAATATGCTCTACCGCTTGTTTCAGAATACTGCCATATTCTTCCTTGTTAATGCTTAGTTCCTTATTCATATTTTATAAATCTATTTTTAGAAAAAAGCCCATAGTCTGAATCTTGATTTTGCAGGATTTCAGGATTACCTTGATTTCTTTTTATTCCAATTTTAATCATATTCATCATTTAATCAGAAAAATCATAGTTCCGACATTTTTGGAAACAATCCCTGCATCAATCCCTTTTTATGCAACTTCAATTGCTCTATCTTCTCTGTTTGTGCGGTGATGAGTGCATCTAAAGATGAAAGACAGGAAACGATTTTTTGTTGTTCTGCAAGTTTTCTTGGTAAACTAAGTTCCACTTGTTCTAAATTACTAACAGACAGACCTGGTTGGGCTTGGCCAGTTGCATACTGGTTTAAATTCAATAGTTCAAGTTCGTAATAAAGCCAAATTGTATCAATATTGGTTTTAGGTGTCACAACAACAGCGTGTTCAGTTGCGTGAAAATTACCTTCAGCCAAAGTTATATTCCCACACAATGCACCTTGCCTCCCAATTAAAGAATAAGTTCCTGTATTTGTATACGATTTAGTATATCCACGTAACCCATTTCCTCCATAACAAGGAAACAAACCTTCCGTAAATTTGTCCTTTATTTCTGTTGCGCTCACAAATTTTCCTGCTTGCATTTTACAAACCTCTCCCAACTTTTTTCCCACCCATTTCCCATCCTTCTCAAACTCCTTAAACCGAAACTTCGGAACTTTCTCACCTTCCTGCGGAAAAAGGTTTTGCATCAAGCCTTTTTTGTGGTCTTTGAGTAACTCCAACTTTTGGCTGTGGGCTGTAATTACTTCATCTAAGGAAGAAAGACAGGATGCGATTTTTTGTTGTTCTTGGGGATTTTTCGGATAAGAGATTTTGACATTTGAAATTCGTGTTGCTGAAATGCCTAAAACTTTTGCTCCTTGTGCTTCTCTTTGAATTTGTTTTCGAATCCAATCTGTTTTAAATAAATAACCAGCAAAACCAATAGCTAATTTGCTTTCTTTTTGTCTCGCTAATAAAGTATGTAAACCTGAAAGTAATTTTTCACTATTCAAATTAATAATTTCAATACTTTTACCTACATCATTCAAGTCTTCAGATGCATCTGCAAAAATTAAATCACCCTCTTTACAATAGCATTCTTCCCTAATTCTTTCAATTGGTATATCTGAATTAATAAATGGAACTATTTCTTTTGTAATATCGAATAAAGTAGAAAATTTTGTATGAATATCACCATAATGGATATTTTTAACTGAACCATTGTTATAGTTAAGATTTTCTCTTGAAAATGAATTGGTAACTAAAAAAAAATATACTTTATCAAAAAGTTCGAAAATCCATTCCCCCTCATTTTTAAACTCAGGAAATCGCAATTCGGGTATCAACCCTTCGGCTTTGCTCTGGGCAAGTTTTTTATCTTTATTCATTTGTCTGAACTGTGATTTTTTTGATTGGTGTGATGGCTTTGATTTTGCCTGATTTGGGGATTTCCCTGATTTTGTTGTTTAAATGATTTGTTGGTCAATCTCTTGAATTGTAGCGATTTTGCTCCGAAATTAATAAGTAGCCCTATTTCCAAATCATAGGCTTCCAGATAATTAATTGCTTGTGCTAAGTGAACATCTTCTAATTGAATAATTGCTTTTAATTCTACTGAAACCATTCCTTCAACTAAGAAATCAACTCTTCTTGTGCCTATCTGTTGTTTTTTGTAATAAACGGGCATCTCATATTCACGACTAAAAACGATTCCCTGATCAACCATTTCAATTTCCAAGGCTCTTTGGTAAATAACTTCCTGAAAACCATTACCCAGTTCAGAATGAACAGTCATTGCACACCCGATTATTTTGGATGTTAATTCTGAAAACTTATACTCGTCTTTAATCATCATAAATCATTTAATCAAACAAATCACAGTTCAGACTATTCATACGCTGCCAACCCACTAATTTCACGCCCTTGGGCTAATTTTTTTAATAGTGGTACTAAGTCTGCCATTAATGCCAATTCTTTTACCCTGCGTTCTTTCCAACTTAGTTCCAATGGTTCTAAAAGGTCAGTTAACTTTTCACCGTCAAAAATCATACGGGTCATAATCTGTTCGACAAAGGTTTTTAAATCGGCTGTTTTTAGTCCGTTTTTGTTTGCAAGCTCAGCGAGTTCTTTGTTGTATTTATCGTCTTTGAATGTGTCGTAACCTTTTCGCAATGTTTCTACATCTTGTCCGCTGTTCCAATCCAAACCATTGATGTATTCCGTTAAATCTTCCTGCTCGTCCATCAGGTTGGCATTTGAACTTAGCAAACTAATTACCTGTGACTTGGTCATTTTCTGCATTGCAGGCTTCTTTTGCGTACTGTCGGCTATCAGGTTCATTATATAATCGTAATCAATAATAGCCGAAGCAAAAAGCACAAATTCAAAATCCAATTGTTGCACTTCGGGTGCTGCCGTGTCGCCCTCTTTTTGCTGTATAGTTCTTAACTGCTTGGCAGTTTCAATATATGAACTGCGGAACTCCTGCAACTTTTCTTTGGGTAAAATGGCTTCAATCTTGGTTTGTTGTGTTTCGTCTAAGTCGGTGTATTGGTCTAATTGGGTTTTTAAGCGTTGTACTTCTTTGAAGTTTTTTACAAATGCAATTCTCGCGGCATCGCCTTTCAGGTTATAGACTTCCTGCGGTTCGTTTACCAAATTGTTTTCCTGCATAAATACACCCAAAGCTTCAACCGCTTTTTTGTATTTGTCGATAACTACAGGTGCAGGGTCAACCAACCAAATCTCTTTGGCTTTTCCAGCATCTTCGCCCGAGAAAAGGGCAATTGCTTGATTTACGGCTTCCTGTTGTGAACGGAAATCTAAGATATTTCCGTAGGGTTTGGTGTCGTTTAGTATGCGATTGGTACGTGAAAATGCCTGAATCAATCCGTG
>CAZDUU010000225.1:0-4596 GCA_964508675.1 uncultured Bacteroidales bacterium
CAGGTTGTACGAACTTTGTCCCGTCCACTCAATAAAATTGGCTCCCAGCGGGTGTGCAAGTGGTTCGTGCATATTTCCCCAACTACTCAGGTAATCGCTGTGCGAGTAGGTAAAGGGTCTTGCCGTATTACACTCGAGCAAAGCAAACCAGTGGTCGTTTTTAAAGAGACGATAGGTTTTTATGCCGGCTTGTATTCCGAATTTATTGCCCCACCATCCGTTTCCGGCTTTTAATTCTGAGAGTTTGAACTCGTCTAAGAGCAATTGTCCGTAAATATGGGTGTTTTTAAATATTCGGTAGCGAAATCCCCCGCCCATGATGACATTGTCGGGGGAGCCCAGCGAAAATTCCACCGGACGGAAAAAGATAATGGGATTGATATAATTGACATCAAAACCACGATTGCCAATGGAATCGTGCACCTGCCAAACTACTGTTTCAAACGCGTTGACGTTGAGTCGTTTATTGATATTCCAGCTCAGGTAATGCAAAGTGCTGTTTTTGCGCTCGTAAGTGAGGTTGAAGTTGTTCCATGTAGGTTCGTTGTAAAAGCTATACAGAATGAGGTATTCCACTTTCCATATTTTGACGGTTCCCTGTATAAATGGATAAGGTGAGCTGTTCTCGGAAAGGAACAAAGAACGGTAGCCGTCGCCAAGGGAAGGGTTGCCGACACCTGTGCGGAATGACAGATAGGGAAATGCCTGCCACAGAAGACTTCCTTCGAAATGTGTCCGCAACCATACGGAATTATTTGTGTTTACCTTGCCGTAGTGTGGCAAAACGCCAATGGAATCGAAGGTGTTTTCGAGGTTGGAATCGGGACGCACTACAAACTGGCTTAAAGAGAACTGTGTCGATATTTTTTTCCCGATGGTGGAATACCAGTCCACGCCAACCTGGTGGAACTGGTTCATATGTTGATCGAAGTCGAGGTTTATGATGGGCTTTATGAAAGTGATGAATTTTTCTTTTTGAACAAGGGCGCGTGTAGAATCAAGTTTTTGCCAGTCCCCGAATGAGATCAGATAAGGCTTGACGGAGGGATGACTGTTGCTGTCGGCATAAAGTTGTCGTTCCAGCGTTTTATCTTCAATTCCGTTGTATGTGTAAGGTAAAAGTTGTGCCTGTATGCTTTGAGCCAAAAGAGCCAATATGATGATTAGGTTAATTTTCATGTGTAATTATTATCTGTTTTTTATAATAAAATCACATGGAATACGCCATGAATGGGTGTTTGCTGCTTTCATCAAAATATTAACCTCATGTCTGTTTCACGATGTAAAACTACATCATTGTAAGAAATAAACCAAAAATAGCTATCTTTGTTAAACTATGATAGCAGTTACCGGATCTACAGGTTTTGTCGGCTCCCATTTACTGGTGGAGCTTTTGAAAAAAGACCTTCCTGTTTTAGCTTTTAAACGTAAAGAATCGGATTTGAATTACACACGAAAGGTATTCCAATTACAAGGATCCGAAGCTCTTTTTTCAAAAATAAACTGGGTGGATTGCCATTTATCGCAATACCACGATGTGGTAGAAGCTTTTCAAAATGTTGATTATGTTTTTCATGCGGCAGCACAGGTCGATCTGAATGGTAAAACCCGTGAGCAGATGATTAAAAAGAACGTAAAGATTACCGAAAATGTGGTCAATGCATCCATTTTGCAAGGTATAAAACGTTTCTGCTACGTGAGCTCCATTGCTACTATTACCAACAATATCGCAGGCGTTGGCAAAGAAAATTCTTCGTTCGAAATTCTGACGACCGATCATCCATACACTGTCTCGAAATGTCTGGCCGAGCTTGAAGTTTGGCGTGGCATTCAGGAAGGGTTGCAAGCTGTGATCGTCAATCCATCTGTTATTTTAGGCTACAGCCGCCAGTGGAATATTTTTGAGTCTATCGTGAAACGGCTGAAAAAAGGGCAGACTTCGTATCCGTCGGGTTCCGGCAGTTTTGTTGATATTGACGATGTGGTGAGGATTATGACTCATCTTACTTTCCATACTTCGATTTACAATCAGCGTTTTATACTTACTTCAGAAAATATTACATATAAAGATTTCTACAGAGATTTATGCGATTTGATGAATATTCACAAAGAGCTCAAACCCATCAGCCGGAATAAGCTACTGATGCTGGGTTATCTGGGTGAGCTGCTTTCGGTGTTTTCATCGTCAAATCCTGCCATTTCGCTTCAAACCGCCCGCATGCTCAACAAAGAACTGGCTTACAGCAACGAAAAGATTTCTGATACCTTACAGTGCTCGTTTATTCCAGTGAAACAAAGTCTGGAAAAAATGGTGAGGTATGACTCCGTTATGGCAAGCGAACACTTGTAAACCTGAGTTAGGGATAAACATTTTTCTATATTAACTAAAAAATCAATGAAAATATAGTTATCAGTCTTCGACTGGCTCAGACTGACTTTTTAATATTAATCAATACATGCGATTTGTCATTTTGAGTTTAATCGAAAAATAGACAAATAAAAATTTTTAGACTGTCTTGGGAATTACAAAGTAATTCCATTAAAGTTGATAATTAAAAAAAGTGAAAATTCCTTCAATTGATTGAAAGAATTTATACGAATTCCTTCAATTGAATAAAAAATTTCGCACTTATCCCGATTACGGTGTGTGAAATAAACAAAGATATTGAATACTAACCAATTAAAATAAATATTTATGAATCAGAAAAAGAACTTTTTTAATCATTGTTTTTCAGGAAACAATTTTCAACCTTTGAGTGAATTTAAACCCAAAGAATATGAAAACAATAAAATTAGCATTTCCAATACTTGGCATTATTTTATCATCATTAATAGCACTATTTAACATGGAAATAAAAACATGGCTTATAAGCAACTGGCGATTACTTATATTTTTCATAGGAATAGCTGCTTCTTTTTTACCATTAATTTGGTTATATGCTAAATGGGGAATAAAAGATGGAATATCTAAAGAATATAAAGAGGCGTTACAATATAATAAAGAGTTAGAAATAAAACTACAAGAATCATTTAATCACAATAAGCAATTATTAGAGAATTGTATTTGGGGAAGTACAATCAATGAATCTGTTATTAAATACAGCTATTTAGAGAAAATGAGTGATGAAGAACAATTTAATTTAGCTATATCATTATTTGAAAAATCAGGAATCCCTATTTGGAATAACGACCGTAAAAGAAATATTATAAATTTAGAAGATTACAGCAAAACATTTGATGGGCGTTACTTTGGATTTAGGAAAAATGTTTTTGAAATGCTAAAAAAGCATTTTTTAGAATCTCAGCTAAATAACCTTTCTAATAACAAATAAAATAAAAACTAACCAGCACACCGTAATCGGGATAAGTGCGAAAAATTTTATTATTTTTGAACAAAAAATCAAAAAATGGACAAGTATATAAACAGAGCTATCAGAAATAGTTTTCTTGAAAAGATGCTGCCAAATAAAGTATTGGTTTTATTAGGAGCCCGAAGGGTTGGGAAAACATTATTTCTGGAAAAACTGATGGAAGAAAACATAAAAGAACCAGTATTAAAATTGAACGGAGAGGATATTTCAACGATTGAAATACTTTCTCAGCTTTCGGTTGAAAATTATATCAGGTTAATTGGGAAAAATAAAGTAATAATAATAGACGAAGCACAGAAGGTTCCTAAAATAGGCCAAATATTGAAGCTGATGGTAGATAATATAAAGGGAATTAAAATTATTGCCACGGGTTCGTCTGTTTTTGATCTGACAAATCAATTGGGTGAGCCATTGACGGGAAGAAAGATTACATTTAATCTTTATCCGCTGGCACAAATGGAATTTTCTGAAGATGAAAATATGATACAGACCAAATCAAAGCTTGAAGAAAGATTAATTTATGGCACATATCCTGAATTGGTCCATTATCAGAGTAATGATGAGAAAGCATTTTATTTGAGGGAACTGGTGAATTCTTATTTACTGAAAGATATTTTGGAGTTTGACGGAGTAAAAAATTCATCAAAAATGATAAACCTTCTTCGATTAATTGCATTTCAGACAGGCAAAGAAGTCTCATTAGAAGAAGTGGGAAAACAAATAAGTTTAAGCAGGAATACAGTCGAAAAATATTTAGATTTACTTGAAAAGGTATTTGTTATTTACAAGGTTTCCGGCTTCAGCAGAAATTTGAGAAAAGAAATTACAAAAACAAACCGATGGTATTTTTGTGATAATGGAATCAGGAATGCTTTAATCGCAAATTTTAATCCTGTTGTTTTTAGAAATGATATTGGGGAATTGTGGGAAAATTATGTTTTATCAGAAAGAATAAAATACCAGAGTTATAAAGGAATGATTTCAAATAATTATTTCTGGAGAATGAACGGGAATACTATGAGAATTTGCATATTTTGCAATTTCAAATAATGATCCAGCATATCCTCGAATTAATTCTGGTTTATATGAATTTATGATACGAATATATTTGATAATATCGCTTTTTGACATACGGAATGAATTAAACATTATTTGGTTATTTATTCTATTTATAAAAAATGATAAAATACCTTGATTTCCTCGATTAATATCCCTTTAAGACCCC
>CAZDUU010000226.1:0-4594 GCA_964508675.1 uncultured Bacteroidales bacterium
TAATTAATTATTTTAATTTAACAAGTGGATGATTTAAACCATTTACCTCATTTTTAATAACCGTGTACTTGTCTAAACTTTCAAATAGTTGTGTCAAGGTTTTATATCCATATGTTCTTGAATCGAAACTTGGGTCAATTTTTCTGAGCGAAATCCCGACTTTCGCAATATAAGCTTCTTCTTCCTCATTATTAATGGAGATCTCAAATGCTTTATCTATAATGCTTATGTCAAATTCTGGCAGTTTAATAGTTTTTTCTGTAACTTTTGGGGAAATTTTCTTTACAGAAGATTTTTCTTTTGTTTCTGCTTTTCCCTCTGTATTCTCTTCATTCAATTCCAATTCTGGCAATAAATTTTCACTGAAAGTAAAAATCTCACAAGAGTTGACAAAGGCTATGGGTGTAGTTTTTCTTCCAATTCCCATGACGAATAGTCCTTCTTCACGTATTCTTTTAGCTAGTCCGGTATAGTCACTATCGCTCGATACAATGCAGAATCCGTCAACACTATGACTGTGCAAAATATCCATGGCATCTATGATAAGTGAACTGTCAGTTGAGTTTTTTCCAGTTGTATAAGAAAATTTTTGTATCGGATTAATAGAATGTTGATTTATTAATTCTTTCCAGCTATTCATTTGAGGCGTTGTCCAATCTCCATAGATTCTTCTTATTGTAGCCTTTCCATATTTTGAAACTTCTCCTAAAAGTTCTTTAATCAATTTTGCCTGAGCATTGTCTCCATCTATTAAAACGGCAATGTTAAATTTTGAGTCATTCATTTTATTTTGAGATTATAATTGCAGTTAAAATGTTTATTTACGCATTTCATTCTGTCATTTTCTTTATTAATGGACACAATAATGTGGCGTTTTTTCATAAACAAATATACAACGTTTTTCTATTTTTTGTTTCATTATTAAAAAAAATTTAAGAATATTGAAACACGCAGGAGGTTAATATTTATAAATCAGACATTTTAAATATTTGTACGACCCAGAAGAAGCTAATTGATTATTTTTATTATTTTCTACAAACATTTGAACACAATAGTTTTATGCTATTTAATAATGCGAAAGAACTTACTCAGAAAAAAGGAGGTCATTCTATTTTTACCGTATTTACACTAACTTGCTGCCAAAATATAAGCATATGAGGATAAAGAAAATAGCTGAACATAAAGCATTTACCTTTTTCTCAGCCGATACTCAGTCGCATATGGAAATCCCTATGGTGGAAACGGTAAAAGCGGGCTTTCCCTCTCCTGCTGATGATTTTCTGGAGACACCCCTTGACCTGAATAAAGCGCTGATTAAAAATGCTGCCGCCACTTTTTTTGCCAGGGTTTCCGGTAATTCCATGCAAGATGTCAATATATCCGATGGCGACCTGCTCGTAATTGACCGCAGTATAAGGCCTGCGGATGGCAAAATAGCGGTCTGCTTTGTCGATGGTGAATTTACTGTAAAAAAACTTCAGTTAAAAGGTGATGTTTGCTACCTGGTGCCGGCAAACAAGGAATTCAAACCGATCAAAATCACCAAAGAAAACGATTTCATTATCTGGGGTATAGTAACACATGTGATTAAATCCATGTAGGATGTATGCATTAATTGATTGTAATAATTTCTTTGTCTCTTGTGAGCGTGTTTTTCGTCCGGACTTAAACGGCAAACCGGTCATTGTACTTTCGAACAACGATGGCTGCATTATTTCACGCAGCAACGAGGCCAAAGCGATCGGGTTCCCGATGGGGGCTCCTTTCTTTGAGTGTAAAGAACTGCTCAAAAAATATCCGGTCACCTATTTTTCCGCCAATTTTTCTTTGTACGGAGATTTCAGTCATCGTATCATGCATCTGCTGGCCGGTTTCTGTCCTGACATTGAGGTTTACAGTATTGACGAGGCTTTTCTCTGTTTTTCGAACCTTCAGACAGATGAATCTTATAAAAATATAGGACTGCGCATAAAGGAACATATTTTACGATGCACCGGAATTCCGGTAAGTATTGGTTTTGCTCCTACAAAAACACTGGCTAAGGTTGCCAATCATGTAGCAAAAAAATATCCGCAACAGACACAAAATGTACATGTCATTGACCACGAGGAAAAAAGAATCAAAGCCTTAAAATGGATTGCTGTTGAAGACATCTGGGGTATCGGAAGAAGTCACAGCCGTCGGCTTAAAGCCATGAACATCTGTAAAGGAATTGATTTCATAAAACTTTCAGACAGCTGGATAAAAGCAAAAATGTCTGTGGTTGGACTACGGATAAAACAGGAGCTGATGGGACAGTCATGCCTGAAATCAGAAGAAATAAAAGACAAAAAAAGTATTTCTATAAGCTTTTCGTTCGAAAAGGAAATTTATGACCTGAGCAGTCTGAAAGAGCGCATATCGGCTTTTGCTTCAAAAAGTGCATCCAAGCTGCGAAAACAGCATAGCGTATGTGGAATGATACTGGTATATATACATTCCAATTTTCATAAAAAAAGCACACCACTGTTCTATAAACACATGTACATTAAGCTGCCTTTTAAAACCAATTCAACCATAGAGATTGTAAAGTATAGCAAAGCGGCCCTGGAAAAAATATACAAAGAAGGCAACGGCATTAAAAAAGCCGGTGTTATTCTAAGTGATATTATCCCGGATAAGGTTATAGATCTTAATCTTTTTGAACAAAGAAAGGAAGAGCACGATGCTCTTATGAAAACAGTTGATCTTTTGAATAATAAAATGGGTGAATTTACAGTACATCTGGCTTCGCACAAGCAATCGCTAAAATTCAAAACGTTGCAGCAACACTTATCTCCCCGCTACACCACCAGATGGGCAGATATTTTAAAAATAAAAGCGTAGTACATAAAAAACGCAGGAGTTAAGAAATAAGTAGAATTTGTCTGAGTAATCAAGCCGTTTTTGTAATAAAAATCCCCTCCTGTTACAGAGGGGAACATTGCAAAAGGGTGAGTAAAAGGGATGCCATTTACTCAAAAAAAATTTAACCTTCTTTTTTGCTTTCCTTATCAAAGACTCTGTTTTCGACAAATAAAAGATTTGTGTGTTCACTATCGGGCTTTATACTGATTTTCTTGTAAACCATGTAAAATGCCAGATCTTTACATATTTTTTCACTGAGCTCGAGATGCTTTTTCATATCGTTGTCAAATCCTCCAAGCGAACTGAAAATTACAGCTTTCGGTGTAATATGTAAGTCGTTTTTCGAGTTAACCAGTTTAAACTCGCTCAGTAAGTAATCTTCGTTTTCATGGATCATTTTTTCAATAATTTCAACATCAACCGGAAGTTCTTTTAACATCTGCCGGAGTAGTTGCTGATTTTTTTCCAATAAATCTTTCATAATATTTATTTTATATGTTTAATGTTTTCTTTGATTTCTTTTTCGCGTTTTTCAACAATTCTTTTTGCTATGACAAGGACTATAATAGGCATTTTACGCTCCCCTGCAAACATTTTCTGAATGGAAGCATAAGAATAGCTGGTAATCAGAGCTATTTTCTTTTTATCGCCATAGCGTAATTTTTCTTTTATTTCTTCAAGTTCCATAATTTTTTGTATATATTTGTAGGTAATCTTGCAAATATACAAATATATTTTTATTTATGCAAATAAATTATGACAAAAATACAAGTATTATTGAAAGAATTTTAATATATCTTGACTATAAAGGCATTACAAAATATAAATTTTGTAAAGTAATTGGTGTATCAAGGGGATTTTTGGATAAAAGCAGGGAAATCAGCACAGATAAATATGCAAATATATTGGCGCAATATCCTGAAATCAATTCCGAATGGCTTTTAACAGGCAAAGGTTCAATGGTAATATCTAAAAAGTATGAAGATTCAGTTACATTAAATGAAAGCAAATCTGCATACAATAAAACAAAAAAATTACCGCTTATTCCCCTTCATTCTGTTGCTGAAATTGGAAAAAAAGAAGTGTCCGTTATGCCCGCAAATGTAGAAGGCTATTATGTCGTTCCTGAATTTAACGAAGCGGACTTTTTAGTTCGAATTTCCGGCGACAGCATGATGCCAACTTATGCACACGGTGATATTGCCGCATGTAAAAGGATGAAAGAAGCGGGCATTCTTATCTGGGGCAGGCATTATATTTTACAGACCACTGAACAGGGAACGCTTTGTAAGCGAATCTATCCCCACGAAAAAAATAAGAATATAGTCATTTTAAAAAGCGACTTTGCTGAAAAATATCCCCCTATTGAAATGCCAAAATCAGACATTACAGATTTATTTATTGTAATGGGTTTAATAAGGAAAGAGTAATTAGTAAACGCTTTCTTTTTAAAAATTCTTGTAAAAATTACTGATATCAGGATAACTTTTACAAATAATCCGTAACTTTACTTTTCATTTAAGCGGTATAGAACAAATAGAAAAACTCAGGCAAAAAATCTTTTTATTAATTTACAAGAACTTGAAGTGTATGTTAACGCATTCAACACAGGGCTATTCTCACCTCAAAAAAAAGATTTTTTCATTATTTCTTTTCTTTTTATGCTTTTTTTCTGAAATAAATGCACAACTTGTCATAAATAATACGC
>CAZDUU010000227.1:0-4586 GCA_964508675.1 uncultured Bacteroidales bacterium
ATATTTAGGTTATACATATACAATCCCTTTACAAACCTATGATTATTTTAATAAATATATTTTATATACCCCTTTACAAAGAGCAGCAGCAACTTTGGTTTATGAGATTGACGGAAAATGGAGGTTCGGTTTGGAATACTCATATAATGGATACCAATATAGGGAAGATAATAGCAAAACTAAGGGATACATTTTTATGGCTGCAATGATTGAAAAGAAATTTAAATATGTAAGCATAGTTTTGAATTGTGAGAATCTGTTTGATTTCAGACAAACAAAACACGAATCAATAGTAATTCCTCCTTATAATGATCCAACGTTTAAAACCCTCTGGGCACCTATTGATGGGAGAGTTGCAAACTTATCAGTGGTATTTAAAATATAAATCCAGATTCTCTCCAGAAACGCATTCTATCTTTGTAATGAACTAATAAAAATACATTATGAAAAAAATATTTTTTGCTATCAGCATCCTTGGTTTTTCCGGTTGTGTCAACGGACAGAAACTTAATGAAAAAGATATTCCTCAGGCAGTAAAAAATAAATTTACTGGTTTATATCCTAAAGTCCAGGGAGCTAAATGGGAAAAAGAAGATGCGAATTATGAAGCTGGATTTAAAGAAAAAGGGAAAGAAACTTCAGTTTTAATTGATGCTTCAGGAAAACTTCTTGAAACGGAAAGTTCTATTTTACCATCTGATTTACCAAAAACAGTTCTGGAATACTGTTCTAAAAATATGCCTGGTAAAAAAATCAAAGAAGCAGCTAAAATTCAAAATGCAAATGGAACAATTACGTATGAAGCAGAAGTTGATGAAACAGATTATCTTTTTGATGCTCAGGGAAATTTTTTGAAAAAAAATGTGGAAAATGAAAAACCGAAAAAGGATTAATGACTAAAAAAAAGAGGCGACTTCAGAAGAAGCCGCCTCTTTTCATATTGAAAAGATTTATTCTCCCATATCCATGTTGTTGTCCATGTTCATCTCCTGTTGACGCTGACGGTCTTTTTGTTTTATTCCTTCGTTAATTTTGTATGTGAAAGTTATATATAAAATACGTGTTTCGCGTTTAAATTCCATCAGAGCTTTCAGACTAGGGTCATCTGTTTTGATTTGAAATTTCATAGTGTTGAAAATGTCGCTTAATCTTAATGATAAGGATGCTTTGCGGCTCCATAAGTCTTTTTTCAAACCAACGTCAACGGTATAAAAACCTTCGCGTGTAGCTTGCGCCATAACTGATGGTCCGTTGAGCATTCCATTTAGTTGCATGGAAAAGTTCTTTGGTAAGAAAAATGAAGCATTAAATTTTGCATCATACGAAAGAATGGAGTTTGTCAGGTCATTGTCTCCATCGCTCCCGATAACAGATGTTTTAAACCATGAAAACGTGCCCATTAAACGCATAAATTTAGCAGGTTGGGAGCTGATAATAAATTCAAGACCATATGATTCAGCTTTACTCATGTTTAATGGATAAACGGTAATGATACCACTGGTGTCAATTTCTCTAAATTGGCTAACTACATTATCGGTTGATTTATAAAATACCTGTGAAGTCAATGAAAGCTTTTTCCAATCTTTAATGTGCCCAAATTCATATGAGTTGATATATTCAGGCTTTAAATCGGGATTTCCCATATGCCAGGTTAAGGGATCTGATTTATCAATAAATGGATTGATTGAATGAGGATTAGGACGATTGATTCTTCTGCTGTAACTGATTTGTAATTTATTGTCTTTGGGTAGGTTATAGCTTAAGTGAATACTGGGAAACATGCTGAAATAGTTACGGTCGAACACATAACCTGTTGTTTTTTGATTTCCATGCTGGAATGCTTCTTCAGCACGTAATCCAGCCTGAAGGCTAAATTTTTTCCATTCGTGCGATAAAGTGGCATATGCAGCATAAATGTAGTCGCTGTATACAAAATGGTTGGATAAGCTGGTATCTTTGTCAAAATCGGAAGCCAAAGTGTCATAATTATAAAAGAAATAATTATTGTCAGTGGTCCTTGCAGAAGCTTTTAATCCTGCATCCAGGCGGGTCTTTTCGCTTAAAGGATGTGAGTAGTCACTTTGAATAGAGAAATTGGTATATTTATCATCACTGTTGGCTCTTTGGGCAGGTGTGAGATAAAGCGGAATATAATTGAATTGTTCATAATTTTCTTCTTCATTAAATATTCCCATAGAATAATAAACATCTGTAGTAAAAACACGGTTAGGATCATCAAATTTCTTTTTGTACCCTAAAGAGAAATCAGTATTTTGTGATGGGTCGTTTGAGCCTTCATTTCTGTCATAATAAGTAGCTAAAGTGTCAGTTTTAAAAACCTTATTTATTGATTTATCATCACCGTTTCTTTCTCCAACTCTGTAGTTTGCAGTGAAGTTGATACTATTTCTCGGATTAAAATCATAATCAAAACCACCTTTTATGCTGTGTGAATAGTTATGATTATTTCTGGTTGAAGTAATAATAGTATGAGAAAGCAAAGTGTCATTATAATAGAGATAGCGATCATGATTCCGGTAACCATTTCTGTCGTCGTTTCTATAGTCATAGCTAAAAAACAAGTTTGTATTGTTTAATCTTCTGTTAACACTAAGTGTTCCTCCGAACTTCTTCTTGGTTCCATAATTCAAAGTAACTAACCCATTAACCCCTTCGCGTTTTTCCCTTTTGGTTACAATATTCAGAATGCCGGCCATTCCTTCAGGGTCGTATTTAGCAGATGGATTTGTTATTATTTCTATACGCTCAATTGTGCTTGCAGGTATTTGTTCCAGAATAGTCGCCTTATCGGCAGCGCTGAGTGTAGATGGTTTCCCGTCGATAAGAATATTGACATTGGTACTTCCTCGTAAGCTGACATTTCCGTCCATATCCACCTGAACAGAGGGGGTATTTCTCAAAATATCAGTTGCATTTCCACCACTTGTAACAATATTTTTATCCACATTAATTACTTTTTTATCTAATTTAAATTCAACCAAAGGCTTATCACTTCTTACTTCTACTTCACCCAATTGTGTTACAGCAGGTTTTAACATAATATTTCCGACGCTAACAGAAGGATTTTGAGGAGTAACTCTTGCGGTTGTTACAAATCTGTCGAAACCAATGAAATCAACTTTTATTTTATACATACCGGGGCGAAGCTTTTCGATTTTGAAAAACCCTTTTTCGTCTGTAATACCACCCCCGGCAAGTGTCGAATCTTTCATTCTATAGACACTTATATTGGCATATGGCATAGGCTTTTTGGTTTGCTCTTCAATCACTTTTCCGTTAATGTCACCTTCAAAATTCTGAAAATTAGACCTCTCTTGCGAAAAAACATTAATGCTTGTAAATAAGGCCGTTAATAATATAAATATCTTCATATAGTAAAATTTTACGCCTATTAGACGATGTAATGCTATTTTCGTTTAATAAATATTGAAAAAAAATACAAATATCTAATAATGAATATTTTGTGGAAATATTTTTTCACAATAGCAATTTTTAAAATTTTCGTGTTAAGAAAATGTTATATCTTTGAAGCTTTATAAAATGCCCTAATTTTTTATAATTGTATGAAAAACAGTCTATTGCAGAAAAAAATGGCAGCTTATACAGCTCCCCAGGAAGTAATGAAAGCGGGTTTATACCCTTATTTTAAAACAATAGAATCGGGTCAGGATCCCGAAGTTGTATATAAAGGAAAGCGTATGTTGATGTTTGGCTCCAATAGTTATTTGGGCCTTACCAGTCATCCGCGTATAAAAGAAGCTGCTATGAAAGCCATAGCAAAATACGGAACAGGTTGTGCCGGTTCTCGTTTTTTAAATGGAACAATTGACTTGCACATTGAACTGGAGCAAAGATTAGCTGACTTTGTTCATATGGAAAGTGCCTTGGTCTTTTCTACCGGCTTTCTGACTAACCAGGGAGTTATTTCAACACTTACAGGCCGCCATGATTATATTATTATTGATGATTCTGATCATGCTTCAATTATTGAAGGTACAAGGCTTAGTTTTTCAAAAATATTGAAATATAAACACAATAACATGGATTCGTTGGAAGAAGTGTTAAAAGGTTTGCCGAATGACAATATAAAACTAATTGTAACTGATGGTGTATTTAGTATGGAAGGCGATATTGCACCACTACCAAAAATGATTGAACTGGCCAAAAAATATGGTGCTTCTGTTATGGTTGATGATGCTCATGGCTTGGGAGTTTTAGGGAAGAATGGAGCAGGAACAGTGAATCATTTCGGATTAGACGGTGAAGTTGAACTTATAATGGGAACTTTTAGCAAGTCATTGGCAACAGTTGGCGGATTTATTGCCGGGTCTGCTGAAGTGATTAATTTCTTGAAACATAATTCCAGAGCTTTGATATTTTGTGCCAGCTTGACTCCTGCATCTGTAGCCAGTGTGATTGAAGCATTGAATGTTATCCATGATGAACCGGAGCGTTTGGAAAAACTTTGGGAAAATACCATTTATGCAAAAAAAGTATTAACTGAGGCCGGATTTGATACAGGGCACAGTCAGACACCCGTGATTCCAATGTATATTCACAACGAT
>CAZDUU010000228.1:0-4583 GCA_964508675.1 uncultured Bacteroidales bacterium
TTCGCAAATATTAAAAACAAAATCCCAGCGTTTCCCTTGTGTAAGCATTTGTGTCAGGCTTTTGATGTGACCGATCCGTTCCGTTTCAAATCCCATATTTTGCAGCACTTTTTCAATGGCTTCGATGGTTTCTTCCTTATCAAATTCTGCAGACGCTTCTTCCGAAAATCCGAGTTTAAGGTAATCGGATTTTAAATCGTATGTAATGCCAACAATCATAGTTTTTAAATGTAATCGGGATATTTATATATGTTGCCTTCGTAATTTTCGAGCACAACATTATTGTTTTCGTCCTTGCCTTTGTAATATTCGGGCAATAGAGGGATTTTTCCTCCTCCGCCGGGAGCGTCAATTACATAGTGTGGTATGGCATAGCCGGAAGTAAAACCTCTGATACCTTTTATTATTTCAAGGCCTTTTGAAACCGGTGTTCTGAAATGCGATGAACCCGGGATAGGGTCGCATTGATATAAATAGTAAGGACGAACTCTTACTTTTAAAATTTCGTGAGTAAGTTTTTTGTAAGTTTCAACAGAGTCGTTTATTCCGCTAAGAAGAACAGTCTGACTGCCTAATGGAATGCCGGCATCTGCCAGGCGATTGCAGGCAAATCTCATTTCATCGGTAAGTTCGTCAGGATGTGTAATGTGTACGCTTAAGAAAAGAGGATGATATTTTTTTAAGATGTTAACTAATTCTACGGTAATTCGTTGAGGCAAAACAGCTGGTACTTTTGTCCCGATTCTGATTATTTCAACATGATCAATAGAACGAAGGTTGAATAAAAGGTATTCGATTCTTTCGTCAGAAAGTGTAAGAGGGTCACCACCGGAAATCAGAACATCTCTGACTTCTTTGTGATCTCTGATGTATTGTAATGCTTCATCCCAGTCTTTTTTACTGCTGTGCTGTTTTTCTTTCTGAGAAACCATATGCGTACGTGTGCAGTAACGGCAATAAGTGCTACAAAAACCAGTAACCAGAAACAAAACTCTGTCAGGATAACGGTGTACAATGCATTTTACTTTATTGTCGGAATGCTCATGCAAGGGGTCATTTTCTTCACCGTTAGTCTTAAGAAGCTCATCAGAAACCGGAACAACTGATTTTCTCAGAGCTCCAATGCTCTGGTCGCTGTTTAACAATGAAGCATAATAAGGGGTAATCCGTAAAGGTAAATGGGTCTCTTGTATTAATTTTTCTTTTTCCGTTAGCTTTAAAAAATTGGATAAGCCTTCAATCGAAGTGAAACTGTTTTTGATTTGCCAATGCCAATCATTCCACTCCGAAAGTGTGATTGCCGGAAAATATTTTTGAACAAAAATTCTGGTTTTTGGGTTAATAGGGAATGTCCTAAGACTCGGAGGTTCAGTAGCCTCCTCAACGAAAAATTCATTAGAAGAATTTAAAATCTCTGTTTCCATACGACGGATAAAAATTTAATGTAAAAGTAAGCTAATCATAAATACGGTTGTCAAAAAAAAAATTAAAAAAGTTAATAAATATTAACCATTTTTTGTTAATGAAATAATGATGTAACTAATATATAATCAATCAAATGCATATTAAAACGAGAATAAATATTCACCGCTTTATTTTTTATCTTTAAAATTCTTGTACATTTGCAAAAACAACTTTTTGTGGCAAAACTAATTTCTTTAGTTATACCTGTTTTTAATGAGGAAAAAAATATATTTCCTTTGTATGAAGCAATAAGTGCTCAATTCAAAGAATTGAATATTGAAGTTGAATTTATTTTTGTTAACGATGGGAGTACAGATGCCTCTATTCTCCAATTATTATTACTTTCAGAAGAGGATAATCGTGTAAAGGTTGTTTCATTTACAAGAAATTTTGGACATCAGGCAGCCTTAACGGCTGGAATTGATTATGCCAAGGGTGATGCTATTATTACGATGGATGCAGATTTTCAGGATCCTCCCGAAGTGTTGCCTAAAATGATAGAGCAATGGGAAAGTGGTCTGAAGATAGTCTATGCCCGTCGTTCGCACAGAGGAGATAGGTTTTTTAAAAGGTTGACAGCAAAGTGGTATTATAACCTTTTATACAAAGCAAGTGAAGTTAAAATAAAAGGAGATATTGGCGATTTCAGGTTAATTGATAAATCTGTTGCCGATAAATTGTGCCAATTACGTGAACACAGTCGCTACTTACGCGGATTAATCCCCTGGCTTGGTTATAAATATGCTATCGTTGATTACATCAGGCCTCAAAGACGAAAAGGGATGACGAAATTTAACTGGCTCAAAATGTTCCGCTTTGCAATGAACGGGCTGCTTAATTTTTCGTTACTACCATTGCGTATCGGTCTTGTTGCCGGAATCGGAATAATTTTCAGCGGCATAGTATTCCTGATATATCTGGCATATCGCTTTTTCTTCGACGGGCAATTTTATAAATTATTGGAATGGCTTGCAGTAGTTAATTATATATTAATAGGTGTCTTATTTATTTTTATTTGGTTTATTGCCGAATATATTGGAAAAATTTACGAAGAAGTTAAAGGGCGACCTTTATATATTGTTGATAACCTGAAAAACATAACAGAGCATGAGAATACTGATGCTCAATTATGAATACCCCCCGTTGGGCGGTGGTGCAGGACGAATTTCTATGCATATATCAAATGAACTACAACAATTAGGTCATGAAGTTACTGTTTTAACTGCTTGGTTCGAAGGAATACCAGAATCAGAGCAAAATAAAGATAAGCCCGTTATAATACGAATAAAATCAAAGCGAAAAAAGCAGTTCCAGTCAAGCCCTTGGGAAATGTATGATTGGATGAAAAAAACATGGGAGTATTTGAAAAATAAATCTCTTAATCAACAATTTGATATCTGTTTTGCAAATTTTACCATTCCGGGTGGCTGGCTGGCACTGAAAATCAAGAAGAAATTCAACATTCCTTATTGTATTATTTCCCACGGACACGATATCCCCTGGTTTTTTAAGAAGCAGATGTTTTTTTATCATCTGGTCACATACCCTTTGATTAAAAAAGTATGTAAAAACGCTTCATATCTTTTTGTGCAGAGTGCTTTCATGAAAAAGAATGCAGAAAAATTTTTAGGAAAAAAAACTTCTTCAAAACTCGCATTAGTAAATAACGGGATTACTCCTAAAATGCTGAATCCTTCTTTTCGAAAAGAAAACCCAATGACCATACTTTTTGTCGGCAGATTTGTAAAGCAAAAAAATCCTTTGATTTTTATAAAAGCTTTGTATCGTTTGTCGCGAATGCAGATTCATTACCAGGCATATATGATTGGAGATGGTCCTATGCGAAATAAAATTGAAAAATGGATTGTAAAATCAAAGCTTAGCCATGTCAAAATTACCGGTTGGTTGAGTAACGACGAAGTCTGGAAGTATTATGAACGTTCGCATGTTATGGTCATGCCTTCGTTGATTGAAGGAATGTCCATCAGCAATATTGAGGCTTTATCAGCAGGACTATACCTTATTGCGACTCCGGTTAGTGGTAATGAAGAATTGCTTTCGTGTTGCGACAACGGAAAATTAGTTCCGGTCAATAATGACAGGGAAGTTGCCAACGCTATTCAGAAGTTTTATTTCGACCAGTATTTGCCAAAGCAATTCAAATCGGAACAGGTGAGAGATAAGTTTAATGAAGTGTTTTTGTGGTCGAATATTGCTAAGCAGTATGATTCTTATTTAAAAAAGATGGTATAACTGTTATTCTACAATGAATTTCCCTTTTGCAATTTCCTTTTTCGAATCTTTTAGATTGTAAAAATAAATTCCGCTTTCCATTTGCTGCGAATCGAGTTCAAATAGCGATATTTTGATATTGAAATAAGATTTAACAGCTTTGCCAAGTACATTGTATATCTCAAATGTATATATTCCCTGTGTTGAGAAATTATTTATTTCAACCGTAGCTTTATTGACAATAGGGTTTGGGAAAATAGTTACTCCAATAGTATTGTTTATTTCATTAACGCTAAGCGGCGAACAGATTGTGTTAATTGCAGTATTGGTTTGAACGGGCTGATTAAAGTCGAAATAAATATAGGCCGTATTATTTATTATAGTTCCAACTGGAAGATTAGGTTTTGTGTGAATAGAGTACTTGACAAATCCGTTACTCATCAATTCGTTATGTCCGCTGTCAGGAAGTAAAATATTATCGAAACGGAATTTAAGAACGTTGTCATTTTCCAGCGTGAAAGCAAAAGGGTGGCTTGAAATTTCAGGAATAATGCTAAGTGGTTCAAGATTTTGTGAAATGGTGTCGTTAATAATTACAGTAAAACAGGTGTCATTTCCGGTATTCTGAAAATGAATGGTATATTCTAAAATAGAATCGCTTTGCAATATATCACCTTCACTTCCGGCTCCATGTGGAAAAACTTCAATGGAGTTGGGGTCGTACGAACCTGAAATAGGTGAAATAAAACATCTTTCATTATCTGCAGGAAAATAGTCGCCGCTTATAGGAAGAATTCTGAAACAGCTGAATATGGAATCATTAATGGACATATTCGTCGGAATAAGAAAAGTAGCTTGTGGGTAAGCACTTGGATACCAGAGAGTCC
>CAZDUU010000229.1:0-4576 GCA_964508675.1 uncultured Bacteroidales bacterium
ATTATATTCGATAAATTTCCGGTAATAACCGACGACGAAGAACTTAATAATGTACTATCACGGGATAATGAATTTGTGGTTGGAATAGGACATCCGCGTTTACGCGAGCGCATGTACAACAAGTTAATTTCGCTGGGAGGAATTCCTGTCAATGTTATTTCAAATAAGGCTCACGTTTTTCCTTTTAATAAATCATTTACCGGATGTATATTAGAACCCGGAGCCGGGATTTCGCACAGTACAGAAATTGGTGAAGGTTGTGCCATCCATATAAATTGCACTATTGGACATGCTGTCAGGATTGGAAAATTTGTAAATATTGGTCCCGGAGCAAATGTAGTTGGTCCATGTGTTATTGACGATTTTGCCTATATAAGTGTTGGTGCCGTAGTGCTACCTAATATTAGAATCGGCAAATATGCCATTGTAACAGCAAATAAATTGGCGGACAGAGATGTTGCCGATTACGAAACGTTTTAAACGATTTTGAATGAAGATTTTAGAAGTTAGAATTATATGTGAAAAATCAAATTTCTAACTTCAAACTTTGTAATTATTTTAATTTAATAAACGACTTGCTTATTTCGTCCATTCTGACGTAGTTTCTGAAATGTTTACGCGTTTGTTTTTCTAGATTTTCAAGTTCTGCAGGAGTCAAATCTTCGATAAAACAAGTAGGGTCCTCGCCAAAAACATCACCCGAGTGGTAATAAGCCATAACACGACATCCTCCGCAAGTCCAGTTGTATTTGCATGAGCCGCATTTCCCTCCAAGTTTAGGTCTCGTTGTGATTTTTTTCATTAATTCCGATTCGTAGAGAATTTCTTTAAGAGGAGTTTTATAAACATTACCTGCTGAAATGTGGTCAGAAAGCAACGGGCAAGGAGCGACATCGCCGGCTGGATTTATGGCATAAAATGAACCAACCCAGCAACCTATTGAAGGAGAAGTTGGAACAGGAGTTGAAAAAGCTCTTACGCCTGTTAGTTCTTCATAATCTTTGGGATTTAAGAAGAAAGGGGCAAAACTTACAAAGCCATGATGTGACTTCATTAATGCCGGGTGCAGGTAGTTTTTCAGAATTTCTTTGTCGAACATTAATTCTTTGTGAGGCGAATTTCTTGGAGTAAATGGCACTCTGTTATAAGGAAGACTTTTGTTCCGGATAATGTCAATTGTATTTGAAAAAGAATGGCAATTAAAAGCTCCCATTGTAACAGAAATATTCACATTCACCGCATTTTCAAGCAAAAGATTTAATTTTTCATTAAAAAAATCGATTTCTCTATATCGTGTTGCCTGATTCTCTTCATCAAACGAATTTATACCCAAAGAGATAAGTAAATTATTTTCAAGTATTTTTTTTAATTCAGAGACTGAATTTTGATTTAATAATGAGCCGTTTGAGGAAATGCCTATTTTAAATCCCATTTTATTGGCAACATCCAATAATTCGAAAGCATCATTTCTAAGCAGGAATTCTCCACCGGAGAAATCAATAAAGTGGGTTCCAATCTCTTTTGCAGGAATAAAAATGTTGTCAATAATTTCTTTAGCGCTTTTATCTTCTTCCCAACGCTCAGGGTGGTTAGAGCCACTGGAACAATGTTCGCAACGAAAATTACATTGCCGCGTCACTTCTAGATATAGTGTATGAAAAAGCATATCCTGCAAAATTAATAAAAAAAGCATATGGTGTTTTATAGCTGTTTAAGTTTTAGCTTTTTATTGCATTGAATAATTTATTAGATTTGCATAAAAATGTCAAAGATGCATAAAAACGTTTGGGCAGTTTTATTTGGTGGTTCCAGCGGAATGGGTTTGGCAATTGCAAAAAAACTGGCTATAAAAGGATATAATCTGTTCATTGTTCATAGAGATGGACGTATTGGCACCAAAGCATTCTATGAAGATATAGATAGTTGGAAGCCATCTGAGATTGAGATAATTACTTTGAATGCAAATGCAAATACTCCGGAAGGAAAAGAACAAATCAAACTTGGTCTGGAAAAATTACCAAAACATTCTGTTAAAATATTTATCCATTCTGTTGCAGACGGACATATTAAACCTATTTTTGCCGGACAGGAAAATTCATTAACGGAAGAAGATTTGGTATATACAGTAAATTCGATGGGTTTAAGCTTTGCAACATGGTCACAATGGCTTTTTAATAATAACTTATTTGCGGAAAAAGGGAAAATATTTGGACTGACCAGCGAAGGAAGCCGCAGAGTGATTCCACACTACGCTGCAGTTGGTTCTGCCAAAGCAGTACTCGAAACCATGTGTCGATATATGGCTTATGAACTGGCTCCTCACCATATTTCTGTCAATTTATTATGCCCAGGAGTTGTTAATACCAAAGCAATACGTGTGTTTCCCAATGCTGCTGACTTTATTCAGCAGATAACAAATAAAAATCCGAATAAACAACTAACTACATCCGAAAACGTAGCCGAACTTGTTGCCGTATTAAGCGGTGATGAAACACATTGGCTTAACGGTGAAATAATCCATATCGACGGAGGCGAAAGCAATGTCTTCTAATGATCTTCATCAAAGGCTATTGAAGAGAATGCCCTATTCGGAACCATTCTTTTTTATAGATAATATTCTTGAAATTGATGAAAAAAAGGTAACGGCGTCCTATTACTTATCTGATAAATTAGCTTTCTACAAAGGACATTTTAAAGATAAACCGATCACTCCCGGAGTTATTTTGATTGAAGCAATGGGGCAGGTAGGATGTGTTTTACATGGGATCTACCTTTTAAAATTATATGAAAACAACAATCCTTTTGAACCATCGCTTGGGTCTATTGAAGTGAATTTTTTTAAGCCGGTCTTTCCCAATACTTCTATAATAATAGAAAGTGAACTGAATTATTTAAGACAGAACTACATCTCATCAACTATTTCTATTTTCGATGAAAACAAATCGTTAATAGCCATTTCTAAAATTCAGTGTAATTTTACTTTTTATGAATAAAAATAGAGTTGTCGTCACGGGATTGGGGATATTAAGTCCAATTGGTGCAGAAATGCCTGTCTTTATCAACTCTTTAAAGGAAGGTAAAAGTGGAATTGCAAAAATACCCCTTTTGGAAGAATTAGGTTTTGGTTGCCAGGTAGGTGGGACAATCAAAATTGAAAACGCTCCTTTTTTTTCATATATCGATAAATTTTTGCTCAATGATGCCAGTAACGTAATTAAATATGCTTTGGTAGCCGGACTTGAAGCATGGACAAATGCCCAGTTGCCTATATTTGAAAGTTTAGACAATAAACCCGATTACGATACCGGTATTATTATAGGAAGTGCAATAGGAACAATTGATATATATGAGCATAAAATCCTTCCAAATGTTCACAATAAAACATTACGCAGATTGAGGAGTACGACCGTAGAACATAGTATGTTGAGCGCTCCGTCTGCAAATTTAGCAGGAATTTTAGGACTGGCCAACTGGATAGGTTTTAACTCTTCGGCTTGCTCTACCGGATCAGAAGCTGTTGTTTTAGGTTATCGCCACATAAAAAATGGAAATGCAAAACGGATGATTGTCGGTGGGGTAGATATTTTTACACCTGCAGGTTGGGCAGGGTTTGATGCAATGCGTGTCACAACGCGGACATTTAATGAAACTCCGCCATTGGCAAGTCGTCCTATGAGCGCTTCTGCAACCGGTTTTGTGCCTGCAGAAGGTTGCGGAATGATGGTTTTGGAAGATTATGAAACAGCTGTTAAAAGAGGAGCCCCCATTTATGCTGAAATTGTGGGTGGAAATGTAAACAGTGGAGGACAAAGAAATGGAGGAACAATCACTGCTCCAAGCTCAGAAGGTGTTGTTCGTTGTATTAAAGCGGCAGTGGAAGAAGCTGAAATAGATTTATCTGAAATAGATTTAATATCCGGCCATTTAAGCTCTACTATGGCTGATGTGCTTGAAATTCAAAACTGGTCAGCTGCTTTAAACAGAAAAGGAAAGGGTTTTCCATTTGTCAATTCCCTTAAATCATTGACAGGACACTGTATAGGAGCGACCGGAGCGATAGAAACCATTGCTTCGATTATTCAGCTAAAAAATAATTTTTTACACAAATCAGCTAATTGTGAAGACACACATCCGGACATTGCTTCGATAATTTCAGCAGACAAAATACCAGGTGAAACTCAAAATAATATTTCTTTGCGATATATAGCTAAATCAAGTTTTGGGTTTGGCGATACAAATGTTGTTCTAATACTAAAAAATACCGACTATGAGCAATAACCTGAAAAAAGATTTGATAGAAATTTTAAAAAAATATGCTATCAATAAAAAAATATTTGAGAATCTGCCGGAAAACCCGCATATTATTAACGATATGAAAATTAATTCTGCACGATTGGTTGATATTGTAATTGACGTTGAAGAAAAATATAATATTGAAATCGAAAATGAAAACTTGAAAAAGCTGATTCGTCTAAATGATATTATTAGTTTAATTGAAAGCAAAATCCATAAATAAGTCTATGTCGTTAACGATTACAGTTGCAATACTTTCTCATAACCACAAAGAAACAATTTC
>CAZDUU010000230.1:0-4573 GCA_964508675.1 uncultured Bacteroidales bacterium
CGCCCATTCTTTGAACAGCACTTTCAAAACTTAAACGGGTACGGGTCGAAGGTTCAAAAAATAAGGTTGCTATCACCTTTCCATTCAGGAGGTTTTCATACTCCTTTGGGTTTTTCTGATAGATTTCAGCCAGTTCAAGAACTTTCATGTAGTTCTCTTTGCTGTAATCGTGAATGGAAATTAAACTTTTGTTTTTCATCTGAGATATTTATTTTGAATTTGACATTTGATTTATTCTAGTTAAAGCTTCATATAAATAATTCATATCCTGAATATTGATTATTTCTCTGTGGCTATGATTGTTCTTACAGGTAATTCCAAGGAAGCACCAATCAATAGGATAAGGACTTCTGTGAATATAGGCTCCATCACTTGAGCCATAGTCTTCAATTTCAAGCTGAAAAGGGATATTTCCGTTATTCAGCATTGTCTTCACTTCTTTTATAAATCTTTCCGGTGGCAGAAAACGATCTTTTAAAGACAGAACAATTCCCTCGCCCATATGGATTCCTTCTGTATCAAACGTTGTGTCAACAATGATGGCTTTTTTCAGTTTGAATTGCTCAAACATTATCCTGCTTGCCTTTTCTACACTTCCTCCACAGGTTTCTTCGTTGGAGCTGACTACAATAAAAATATCTTCTGAATCAAGAAATAGTTGCATTAACAGTGCAATTCCCATTCTGTCATCCAGACAGGGTGATTGAATGGTATTTTCCGTTACTTCAAAATCGGGAGGAAAAGTTAAGGTAGTTCCCCTTTCAAAATGTTTTTCGGACTTTAAAAAAATATTCTCTTCATCTTTAAATTCTAAACCTGCTTTTTCACCATCTTCTGAAACAATGACTGAATGTTCGTTTACCTCAGGACTACCTAATGCGAACAATCTATTGTTGTATTGTAAAACAAACCCGACGCTATCTGCATGAGCGAGAAATGCTACTTTGGGATTTCCTTTTGAAATGAGTAATGTATTGTTTATAGAATAATCATCTACAAATGCCTTACTATCTTGTTTTTTAAACCAATCAGACAAAAAAGCGATCAATTTGCTTTCATAACCGGAAGGTGCATGAACAGAACATAGTTTTTCTATTGTATTAAAGAGATTCATCAAATTTTACATTCAAATTTTTTAATTCATTTTCAATATTTTCATATTTGGGCAAGTGCACTTCAGCCTCTATACTGCAATCAATATCAAGGTTTTGTTTAATAATTTCTGTATGATTCTTTTTCAGGCAGGTCATTACTTTACTCATTTGCTCGTAGCTAAATGAAATGCGGAAATACTTTGTCAGTTTTTTTTCAATTTTCACAGCATTTTCGAGGGCTTCCAAAGCTGAACTTTTGTAAGCATTTATTAAACCCGGAACTCCTAATTTCACTCCGCCATAATATCTTATCACAACTACAAGCAGGTTTAGCAGTTCAAATTTCTTTATTGCATAATATATTTGGATTCCCGCTGAGTTGGATGGTTCACCATCGTCACTCCAATGCTCAATTATCTGAAAATTTTTATCCAGAAAACGATATGCATAACAGTGATGAGTTGCATCGTAATATTCAGATTTAATATCATTTAAAACCTGTTTCATTTCGCCTTCATTTCTGACTGGCTTTGCAATGGCAATAAATTTACTTTTACGGTCTTTAAAAACCCCTTCTGAAGATAATTCTATGGTTAGATAGCTATCCATTTACAAAACTCAGCATTAATATTGAAATGATTGCCATTACGATTCCTGCCCAATTTATTTTCAGCATCTTTTCTGCAAAAGCAAAAAAGCCAATTAATACAGAAAATAATATGATTCCGAGATTTACTATTCCAAAAACAATGGAACTGTCAACACCGCTGTAATTCAAAGCTTTTAAAAGGTAAAAAAGCGAGCCGAAATTTGCTAATCCTAAAAGAATTCCTCCAATAATATTTTTAAAGCTGAAAATATTTTTTATAAACTTTTTTTGTGTAAGTCCAACTAAAACTGAAGCTACAAAAGAAAAAGAAAAGAGCGAAGATGTAAAAAAGGAACTGTCTTCAGGTTTTATATATTCATTTTGAATAAGCTTCACTAACGAATCGCTTACACCCAGGCCCACAAATAAAAACAAAGGAAGTAAAACCATCCACCATATCCGGTTTGCTTTTTGTCCGCCGTTTTCTCTTTTTACCAATAAAAAAATGGAGAGTACTGCTAATAAGATACCTATTATTTTATATATAGAAATCTGCTCATTATCATAAATAATTGAAAACGTAACCGGAATCACAACGGACATTTTGCATGCAACGGTGGTAATGGAAACGCCAATATTTTGCGTTGAATATTTTATTAAGAGAAAAGTAGCCAAGAGCAGTATTCCTATGAAAACTGCAAAATAAATCCATCTATAACCAAATAATCCTGGTAATGCTCTGTAATTATTATTCATTGCAAATCCGGCTATTCCGGCTGTCAGATAATTAATAACAATAGCACTGAAAGTATTTATTTTAAAATGAGGAAACAGTTTGAAAAGAACAAAGATGAAAGTAGAAGAAAGTATAGCCAGCAACAAAAACATCATCTCGATTTCAGATTAAAAAAAAAGCAGGTATTCCCTGCTTTTTTCTGATTATTACATTTTAAGTTTCTTTTCAATTTCTTCGACATACTGTTTAAATTTCTTGTCTGTTTCCATCAGATTCTGGACGGTGCGACAGGCATGCAAAACGGTTGCGTGGTCTTTACCACCGATAATAGAACCAATGACAGCCAGTGAGTTTTTAGTAAAGTTCTTTGCAAAGAACATGGCTACCTGACGGGCCTGAACTATTTCGCGTTTACGGGTTTTGGATTTAAGTGAATCAACCGGGATGCTGAAGTAGTCGCAAACCACTTTTTGTATATAGTCAATGGAAACTTCGCGTTTTGTACTCTTAACGATTTTATCAATAATTTGTTTGGCAAGTTCAATGGTAATATCTTTCTTATTAAGTGTTGACTGGGCAAGAATTGAAATCAGAGCACCTTCCATTTCGCGGATATTGGTGGTAATGTGAGAGGCTATATATTCAAGAACTTCGTCGGGCATTTCAATGCCGTCGTTATAAGTTTTGCGTTTCAGGATTGCAAGACGTGTTTCGAAATCGGGTACCTGCAAATCAGCAGCTAATCCCCATTTGAAACGTGATAATAAACGTTGTTCAAAACCTTGTAATTCAACAGGAGGCTTATCTGCTGTAAAAATAAGCTGTTTATTAGACTGGTGTAAGTGGTTAAAAATGTGGAAGAATATATCCTGGGTTTTTTCTTTACCTGCAAAATCATGTACGTCGTCAATAATCAGCACGTCCATCATTTGATAAAAATGAACAAAATCGTTACTATTATTGCTGCGTATAGCTTCCATAAATTGGGTCACAAATTTATGAGCCTGCACATAAAGAACAATTTTATCGGGGAAGCGCTTTTTTACTTCAATACCAATAGCTTGGGATAAGTGTGATTTCCCTAAACCGTTGGCACTGTATATAAATAAAGGATTAAAAGCAGTACCACCGGGATTGCAAGCTACTGCGTATCCTGCAGAGCGAGCCAGGCGATTGCAGTCACCTTCAATAAAATTATCAAAAGAATAATCAGGATTTAACTGAGGGTCTATGTTTAGCTTTTTTATTCCGGGTAGAATAAAAGGATTTTTAATGTTCTTTTCTTCTACGTTAATTGGAATAGGTACATTCTGATTTGCAATTTCAGCTTTGTTCTTAGTTGGTAGTTTAACTGTATAGGGCTTAGAAGAAGCTAAATTATTGTCCATTACAATGTTGTATTCAAGTTTAGCTTCATCACCAATTTCTTTGCGTAAGATTTTACTTAATAAATCAATGTACTTTTCTTCAATGTATTCATAGAAAAAAGAACTGGGGACTTGGATTGTTAAAACGTTGTTTTCTAGTTTTAAGGGAACAATGGGTTCAAACCAAGTCTTAAAGCTAATCGGCTTTACATTGTCACGAATCACCCGCAAGCAGTTACTCCAAACTTCAATATGACTTTTACTCATCTGTTCCAAGTATTTAGCTTTTTTTTAAATGGTCAAATTTCGAACTACAATATTGTGAAAAAAAAAGTTTAGAAAAAAATTTTTTTTCTATTGTATAAAAACTTTTTTTTTCATATATGCCCATCGGAGATAAAATAAAATTCGTCAAAAAGATATTTCTATTCATTAACATATTTTGATTTATCAACAATAACCTGTGAACAAATATAAAGCATGTTTCCGAATGAACAAAAAAATTCATTTTTTTTTTGACTAAAAAATAAATCGCAAAATAAATTGATTTACAACTACTTAATAGAATCTGGCAGTATAATTTCTACTTTTTTTGAATATTTTAGTGGAAAATTTCCCTTAAAAGCAACAATAAATGCATCCGGAAACTTATTTGCCAATGCTAAACGCAACTCGTCAGCCTCAGCTTTAGTATTGTATTTTCCTATTGTATATTTATACCATCCTTCAACATATGTCTCATCAATATTGTCCTCACCCTTAAATTCTCTTGAGTTTAATGGTATTG
>CAZDUU010000231.1:0-4568 GCA_964508675.1 uncultured Bacteroidales bacterium
TTCCAGACCACTAAAGAAGGAAATTTCAGGGGAGCAAACGAATTCCAGCATGATGTGGACGTCGTGATTGAAATACCGGAAAAAGGTAAAGCCGTTCAGTTCGGAAGGTTTAACCAGGGAGGAGAAATGAATATTTTTGAAGAAGCCGGGAACCGGACGGTTTCATTAAACGGGATTGCAAAGAAAAAAAAGACCACAGGAAATGAAATCAGCATTACGGCAGAATTGGGACTTCCATTGGAAGAACTGGCGATGGAACTTTTAGATGAGAAACAGGATAAATCGGAAATTATCAATGTCGTTTACAAACAGACAAAAAAAGTAGAGAAAGCCGTTCTGGAGATGGCAAAGAATGAAATCAAAGAACGGAAGCTGAATATTTCCGTAGTGAAGGTTACTTTCAGGGAAAACGATTCGGATAAAGTCGATACGGGAGCTGCTTATTTTGAGGTAACCCTGAAAGGAAAAACTGCCGATTTGAAGAAGATTGCAGGGGAGGATGACGTTTTTGTTTACGACTGGGATGAAGCTCTGAACGGGAAGAAAAGGAATTTGCATTTAAGAAAAAAGAATGGTATGTTGGCCGGATTAAAAAAAAGTAATATGAAAAAGACCACTTATCCTGCATGGACAAGACCAACGTTTCTTAATAAAAAAGACCACGACAACCTGAAGAAAATCTACGACCTGTACAGTTCAGGAAAGTTAAAAGAGGCAATGCAATATGCTTCAGGTCGTGATACCGTTGTCCGGGATCAGATTCCACCCGAAATCTGGAAAGAAATGGGTGGAGAACTGACAAACGCTGGCAAAGATGAACTTAAGCCTGAAGCATTAAAGCATAAGGAAAGGAAGCTGAATAAATATGATAACGTACCTGACGACCTGAATCCAAGATACATTTTCGGTACAACGGCAACCCAACTTCTTTGTGAAGCCCTGAAAGGCGATTTTGATATGATGTATTTGATCCGCAGGGAACTCGCCAACCGGGGCGTCGATAAAGAAGGGAAATGGGTCGGTTTACCGGAGGCAAAGAAAATTCATGGGATTTAAATAACCTGACATTTTTACTGACAAAATGACTTTTAATACGACTGGCAATCAGATTGTTATAGACATGGTAATTAATTTTAAATTTTATATTTATGGACGATTTAACCAAAAGAAAACCTCAGGATGCCGGTAAAGTAAATGTGAACGAAGATTGGGAAGTACGTTATTGGTGCAAAGAATTCGGTTGTACGGAAAAGCAACTCAGAGATGCGGTCAGAGCAGTAGGAGTTTCTGCAGCAGCGGTCAGAAAGTATTTAGGAAAGTAACCCGTTTTAGTTTAAGAGAAAGGCTGTCTTCATTTTAAGGCAGCCTTTTTCATTATCATTCATTTTTTCTGAATATATATACATAAACATTCCCTTCTTCTTTGGGCGGTTGGTGTGCTTCCCCGGTATCAAAATCTAATTTTTTCAATTCTCTTTCAATCTGGACGGCAACTTCGGCACTTGAAACTTTCCAAAAGAAAACACTTTCTGTGTCAAGGTTCGGAAATTTTCCGTTCAGATGTGCCCTGATTCTTTCTAATCCGAATTCTTTATCTTTTCCCTGACCTGTTACACCGGCATACCAGTCGTTTCTGGTTTTATATGAAAGCCGGCCGTTTATATAAAAATGTTCTGCATTTTTTACTATCAGATTTATTTCAAAGAATTCTTCCTTTGTGAAAAAATTACTCATATTTTTTATTGCAAAAGTATAACATTTGATTGAAACTAACAAATTATAATGTAATTAAAATAAATTTGTTATGACAATTTGGCATTTAATTTTATCGGCAATTGTATTGTTTATATTTACATACCAACATTTAATATTTTTACTATGGGAAAAACTACAGGTACAAAACCGAATCCGAATTATCCAAGTACAACAGGAAAACCTTCTGGTGGCGGACGGGGAAATATCCCAAAACCTAAAGGAAAGTAGGATTTAAAAAGCCGATTCAACACAGAATCGGCTTTTCTTTTTAGTAAGTTCTACCAAAATTTCATTTCGAACTTTTTCTCTTTTACAGAAGTTCATAAAGTTTTATAAATGTTTTAGAGTGTCACAAAATGATACTATTTGTCCTAAATCGCTTAGCTGTTCGTTCGAACTGTTGAGCGTTAAGCCCACTCAAAATAAAAGAGGTCAGATTTTCTGACCTCTTTTTGTTAAATATTTAATGTTTGTATCGTTAAATTGTAGAGTAGTGACAGGATGGGTGGTAGTTTCCTATCAAACCGCTACGTAGTTTATTCCTTGCAGTCATGATCTCAGCTTGAGCAGGCTACAATCTTGATATTTACTGCTTTATCTGCCATTACTTATACAAAATGTTAGCTTTAGTTGTTATTCATCTAAACGAATTACTTCAATTATCATATTTTCTCCAATCCCTGAATGCCATGAAACCCAGACAGAATTATCTTTTTTATTCAGTATTATTTTGGGGTATCGAGCATTTGTATCTGGCTGTGAGATTAATAAGGGTTTGCTCCAGCTTTCGTTATTTTTTTTCGAAAAATATATTCCCCAAACCGAGTTTTCTATATTTTGACGACCACTCCACACGACATAAACATTGTTGTTTTCGTCAGAAATCGCAGATGGTGTTTGGTTTAAATAAGTCTCATTCTTATTAGATAGTATTGTAGGAAATGTCCATTTTTTTAAACTGTCGTTATACTGTCTGAATTTAATTGTTTGAGAATCGTTATCAAGTACATCCCAGCCAGATGATTCATAAAAAATATTTTTTTCATTCCCATTTACTACAAGGCAGGGAGATCCTCCTTTTTCCCAATCCTCCATTTTTTCCGCATTTGAAGTTATAGAGGTAGGGGTGTCTCCTATTTTCCCGCCAATAACCCCAAAACTGCTGGGATAATGTTGGTTCCATGCTCCCCATAATGTTCCATCATTGCTATATGTTATATGGGCTCCCCAAGCATTATAATAATTGTCTGTGTAGATTGCAGGTGCTAATGGTATATTCTGTGTCTCAAGTAATATTCCATCAAGTATTTTTCGATACTTTAAATACCTGTAATTTGCTCTCCATTCGGTCCAAACTACACTTATTTCTCCGTTTTTTGATGCTGCATTTATGTTGCATACGTTAAATGGTTTCCTTTCAGATAAAAGTATTTCATCTGAAAGATTTCCATTTTCAATAAATCGAGTATAAAGTCTATAGTATGAATCTCTATTGTTAAGGTAAAATATCCAGATTTTATTATTTCCACATATTATCTTTGGATTATAGCTGTCGGACTCGTCATACTCAATAAATATTGGTTTACTATTAGCTTCAACTTTATTTAAAATAATATCTCCTTTTTCTTCAAATACGACCCAGACGTTTCCTTCTTTATCGCTTGCCAGGTCAGGAAATTTGCAATTTTTATTTCCAATTGTTGATAATTGGCCATATTGGGTTTCCGTAATAGAAATTGTAGAATTTTTATTAACATTGTGTAATATTTGCTTGGGATTTTGTGGTATATGGCATACTTTGTTACAATATTGTTGAATAGGAACATCGCTAAAAGTCTTTTCCGGTATTATTTCAAGTCCTTCATTTGAACTGTTATAATGTCCATACATAAGTTTTTCAAACGAAATTGAATCTGTTCCTGTATAAACAACAAAATCAAGATAATTTACAATTTCATTAAGCTTATTCCCATTTTTAATATCAAGCATAAGATACTTTTCGGGGTTATATGGATTGTACAGCCAAGCAAGAATACCTATTGAATCAAATTTAAACTTATAATCACCTATAAATATGCTGTCATTTGAAAAACTAATGAAGCCATTTTCTTTTGTAATAAATTGAGCAAGGGTTGAAAGATTGTGTTTCCCTGCTATATATAAATGTTTTTGTTTATCCGATTCAGTTAGTTCACTGATATGTTTGTATTTTATCGAATTGTATATCCACTCATCTTTTTCAATATTAAAGTCATCAGGCACTACGATAATTGCATCTTTTATTTCATTTTCCCAAAATAATTTGTTTGCCATGTGATTATTACCCGTAGGTTTAAAATGGCATTTATTATTCCAAAGTAAAGCATTCAATTTGTCGAATTCATCATAATTATAATGGTTTTTTACTACTTGTTTTCCATTCTTAAAAGCCAATACGGTGGGAAATCCATTTTTGTGGATATTATATAATTGAGGAGGGTATGTTAGTACCGGAAACGGAGATTGAAATTGCTTTGTAAAAGTATAAATATCTAATTGTGGATTAAACAAACATTGTTCAAAACTAGCACCACCCATTTCATTATTATTCATCAAGTAATTTGACTCCGAGAAATATCCATCAATTAGACAGTAACCACAGTTGGATGTAGAAAAAGGAATTATAACAGTAGTTTTAGTTTTCACTGTATCATTAATATTTATATGATTACCCCATAAATCTTCAGCATTCATATTTTCTAATACTTGAGCACTGCAGATTTGACTCATTATGAGAAGTAAAAATGATAATTTTATTTTCATAGCTGTTTTTA
>CAZDUU010000232.1:0-4566 GCA_964508675.1 uncultured Bacteroidales bacterium
TATCCTGAGCTGTTTTCAAATCAAGAATCGTAGCTTGGTTTAGCTGAAATCTTGCCAGAACAATTTTTGTCAGTTTTTCTGAAAGCTGATAATTCTGCAACTGATCATCCATTTGTTGTAAAAGATTATTATAAGATTGATAAGTTTTTACAGCATTGGACTTGAGTGTCATCATCATATTTTCTTTCTGCAATTGGGCATTATTTAAATTGATATTAGCAACATCCTGTTGAATTTTATATGTATTTCCGTTAAATAAAGGTATTAGCAATGAAGCTCCTACGTAGGGACCATAACTCTGGTTCAGCAATATCTGCCCTGCACTGTTATTGGTTCTGGCAAAATTATAACCTGTATTTAGCTTTATGGAGGGATAGCGCTGTGAAGCAACTTCTTTCACCAATTGTTCATTTATTTTTACCTGTTGATCCAAAGACTGGTATTGAGGATTATTTTCCAAAGCAGAATTGATAGTTTCCATTTTCAAAGCCCTATCGACAATAATACTGTCACTTAAAACTATGGAGTTAAATTCTTTAACTCCCATCAATTTTTGTAAGTCTGTTTTTTCCTGATCAATCTGTATCTGCTGATTATTAATGTTTTGTTTTGCAATATTAACGTCTATTTGCGCCTGTAATATATCTGCTTCATTTGCCATACCAACATTCAAGCGCTCTGTCACAATTTCCAACTTTTTTGTTGATATATCCAAAGAGCTTTGCATAATCTTTTTATACCATTCCTGTCTTACAATATCAAAATAAAGAATCATTATCGATGCCATGGTTGATTGAATCTGCTGGTTCATCAGTAATTCGCTTTGCTTTTGAAGCAAGTTAAGCCGTTCTTTGGTCGCCATCACTTTGAAACCATTGAACAAAGTCATCGATGCTCCCAAACCGGCACCCAAAGTATTCCCGGAAACATTATCCCTGTTAATGGTAGTTCCGTTGCTCAAATTCTGATTAATGCTGTTCAGACTTTGGTTATCGCTGGCTGTAACATTAACAGAAGGTAAACCGCCCGCCATTCCAAAAGTATTATTTTTAGCACCAATTTCAGAATTGTTTTTAGCAATACGAACATCAAAATTATTGAGTAAAGCCGAATCTACTGCATTTTTTAACGACAACTGCTGTTGAGCATTTATTGCAAAGGGGAATAAAACTAAAAGAAATATATAAAAGCGTTTCATTATAGTCTAATTATTAGATTCTGAAATATCATCATTTTTTACTATATGTTTTCCAGAGATATAAGTATAAACAGCCGGAATAACGAACAAAGTTAAAATAAGAGAGAACAAAATACCTCCTACAATCACAATTCCCAAAGGCATACGGCTGGTGGCAGCAGCTCCGAGGCTTAATGCAATGGGCAAAGCACCCAGCGAGGTAGCTAGACTCGTCATTAAAATCGGACGTAAACGTTGGCTTGCAGCTTCAACAACAGCTTCGCGTTTTGACAGTCCCTGTTCACGTTTTTTATTGGCAAATTCAACAATCAGAATCCCATTCTTTGTAACCAGACCAATAAGCATAATCATTCCGATTTCAGAAAAAATATTCAAAGTTTGTCCGAAAATCCAGAGACTTAGCAAAGCGCCGGCAATAGCAAGCGGAACAGTGATCATAATAATAAACGGATCGCGAAAACTTTCGAATTGTGCAGACAAAACCAGGTAAATGAATAATAATGCCAAAAGAAATGCGAATGCTGTATTCGAAGAACTTTCAGCATAATCGCGGGAAGGTCCGTTAAGCGAAGTCTGGAAGCTCTCATCAAGCAAACTATCAGCTATTGAACGCATTACCTCAACCCCATCGCCGATTGTTTTGCCTTCGGCAAGCGATGCAGAAAAGGTAGCTGATTTATAACGATTATAGTGATAAATAGCCGGAGGATTGGCATTTGATGTCACATTAATAATTGAAGCCATTGAAATAGCATCACCATTATTATTCCGTACATATAATTTTGTAATATCTGATGGGGTTTGCCTATCCTTTAATCCTACCTGACTAATTACCTGATACTGCTTGCCATTCATATAGAAATAAGCCAGTCTTCTTCCACTAAATGCACTTTGAATTACATCAGAGATATTAGACATTGTCAGACCATACTCACGTGCTTTAATCCTGTCAACAAAAATATCTTCCTCGGGCTTGTTAAATTTCAAATCCACATCCACATTCTGGAATGTTTTATCATTTTTTGCAGCATCCAGAAATTTCGGGATAACCTCTTTAAGCTTATTAAAATCTAGATTCTGAATTACAAACTGAACTGGCAATGCACCTTTTGAACCAAGCCCTACTGCAATGGTTTGTTCTTCAACCGGAAATATTTTCAAATCTTTAAAACGCATAAACTTTTTTGATAAAGAAGATGCTATTTCACTTTGGCTTCTTTTTCTTTCAGATGCTGGGAACAAACCAATTCTACCTGAGCCCGAATTAACACCTGTACTTCCAAATCCGGGAATAGCAACAAATGAAAATTGTTTTTCAGGAATAGAATCAATCAGATAATTCTCAAGATTATACCCGGCATTAACCATGTAGCCATAGCTGGCCCCTTCAGGTGCAGAAATTCTTAACCTTATCTGACCTTTGTCTTCAATCGGGGCAATTTCACTTTGTATATTTTTACCAATTAGAAAAATCAATAAAACACTTACAGAAACAATAATCCAAGCCCACCAGCGCTTATTAACAAATCTTGCTACCATTTTTTTGTAGCCGTTTTCCATTCCGTTAAAAAAAGGTTCAGTTTTTATGTAAAATTTTCCATGCTGGGCATTCTTTTTACTCAATAAAACATTTAAAACAGGCGTGATTGTTAAAGAAACTAATGATGAAACCAATACAGCTCCTGCCAAAACAATTCCGAATTCACGAAAAAGACTGCCTACAAAACCCTGCAAAAAGATAACCGGTAAAAAAACAATAGCTAACGTTATTGAAGTAGCTAAAACAACAAAGAAAACCTCTTTACTTCCTTCAATTGCAGCTTTTCTGATTTGCATTCCCCTTTCAAACTTGCGGAAAATATTTTCCGTGACGACAATTCCGTCGTCAACAACTAGTCCGGTAGCGAGTACAATGGCAAGAAGCGTTAATATATTTATTGAGAAACCCGAAAAATACATTATAAAGAAAGTGGATATCAGCGAAATAGGAATATCTATCAATGGTCTGATGGCTATTAACCAGTTTCTGAAAAAAAAGAAAATCACCAGAATCACAAGCGATAAAGCAATAAACAATGTTTCCTGAACCTCGTTCAAAGAACGACGAACATTTGTAGTGTTATCAACCAGTTTTGTGAATATAATGTCGCTTTTAGATGTTTTTTCAATTTCTTCGAGGCGTTTGTTAAACTCATCAGAAATATTGATATAATTTGCTCCCGGCTGTGGAGTAATAGCAATTCCTACCGAATTGACACCATTTAGTCTCCAGTTCTGTTCGTATTGTTCAGGTCCAATCTCAACCTGTGCTAAATCACCGAGCCTTACAATACCATCTGAATTTTCTTTAACAATCAGATTTCTAAAATCATCTTCAGTACTAAGTCTTCCCAATGCACGAATAGTCATTTCGGTTGTATTTCCATATATTTTTCCTGAAGGGACTTCAACATTTTCGTTGTTTAAAACCGTTGTAATATCGTTAAAAGCCACATTGTACGCAGCCAGTTTACCCGGATTAATCCAAATACGCATTGCAGGACGCTTTTGTCCTATAACTCTGACACTGCTTACTTCAGGTATGGTCTGAAACTTATTTTGTAAAACATTTTCTGCGTAATCGCTCAAATCCATCAGGCTCTTTGTCGGGCTTTGAATAGCTAAAAGTATAATAAAATCATTATTGGCATCTGCTTTTGAAACAACCGGAGGGGCATCAATATCCTGAGGCAGATTTCTCAATGCCTGACTCACTTTGTCGCGAACATCATTGGCTGCCGTTTCCAAATCGGAATTCAGATTAAACTCAACGGTTATCACACTGCTTCCAACCGAACTTGATGATGAAATAGTTCTGATTCCGGCAATTCCATTAATTGATTTCTCAAGGGGTTCCGTTATCTGACTTTCTACAATATCAGCATTGGCACCGGCATAAGAGGTATTTACAGTAATAATCGGAGGATCAATGGCCGGATATTCCCTTATTCCCAAAAAAGATAGACCAATAATACCAAATATGATAATAAAGAGATTTAATACTGTTGCAAATACAGGTTTCTTTATAGAAAATTCTGAAATATTCATAGCTCAAAACACGAGGTTAAGAATTAGTACTTTTTGATTTTTTCTCATTATTTTGAGTTTTCACTTTGCTGATTTTAACCTTAGCATTCGGACGGACAAATAAAACCCCGCTAACAACGACACTATCGCCAACCTCCAATCCTTTGGTTAACTCAACCTGATCGGCTGTCCTTATTCCAGTTTCAACATTAACAAACTTAGATTTGCCATTTTTTATCACAACGACCTGGTTGGACAATGCATCCGGTATAATGGAACAGGTTGGCACAAAAATTCCAATC
>CAZDUU010000233.1:0-4554 GCA_964508675.1 uncultured Bacteroidales bacterium
TCTGAACTCGTTGCTGAATACATTGGACAAACGGCCCCAAAAGTAAAAGAAGCCATTGATAAAGCGCGCGGAGGAATTCTGTTCATCGACGAGGCATACAGCTTATTCCGCGAAGACGACAGTAAAGATTTTGGCAAAGAAGTCATCGAAGTACTTCTGAAAGAAATGTCAGATGGCAAAGGCGATATTTCCATTATGGTTGCCGGTTATCCGGTCGAAATGGAAAATTTCCTCAACTCCAATCCTGGGTTAAAGAGCCGTTTCAGCTATTACTTCCGCTTCCCCGATTATTCTCCTCACGAACTGATGCAGATTCTGGAAACCAAAGCATCTTCTCTCAAATTGACGATTGTGGGCGATGCCAAAGTGGAATTTGAAAAAATAATTACCAACGAATACCGCAATCGCGATAAATCTTTCGGAAATGCACGCTTCGCCGTTGGCTTGCTCAACGAAGCCAAAATCAACATGGCCCGCCGTGTAATGTCATCGCCCAACCCTCAGGAATTAAACGATGAAGCACTTACAACCATTGAAAAAATCGATGTACTTGAAATATATCCCAACCAGAATAAGCAGGAAGTTGATTTAAATATTGACGAACCGCTGTTGCAGATTAGCATGGAAAAATTAAACGGTTTGGTGGGATTATCATCGGTTAAGAAAGAAATTAACGAAATGGTGAAGCTGGTTCGTTATTACCACGAAATCGGCAAACCGGTAAACAAGGCATTTTCGCTTCATTATATTTTCACCGGCAATCCCGGCACCGGAAAAACAACTGTAGCACGTATTCTGGGTGATATTTTCAGGGCATTGGGATTACTTGAAAAAGGCCATGTGGTAGAAGTGGATCGTAGCGAAATGGTAGCCGGATACGTAGGCCAGACAGCCATAAAAGCTGAAAAAGCTATCTTATCCGCTTTGGGTGGTATCTTCTTTATCGACGAAGCCTATTCCCTATCCTTTAATAAAGACGGAAACGATTTTGGAAAGGAAGCTATTGAGGTATTGCTCAAGGAAATGGAAGACCACCGCAACGAACTTTCTATTATTGTGGCTGGCTATCCCAAGCCTATGATTGAATTCATCAATGCCAATCCGGGTTTACGCAGCCGTTTTGACAAAACATTGGTGTTCGAGGATTATTCAAACGAAGAGCTGATTCAAATAGCCGTTAATGTTCTTCAGGAAGATAACCTGACTTTGAGTGTACCGGCCCAGGAAAAACTTGCTGCATTTATAAGGCAGATCCCCCGCGAAAAGAGTAGCTTTGGCAATGCCCGCGAGATTAGAAAGATTACAGATATGATGATAAAAAAACAACATCTGCGCGTAGCCGAAATTCCTGGAAATCAACGTACACATGAGCTTATCATTACCATTGAACCCGATGACATTCCCAATGTTGCCGACCTTTATAATCTGGCACAGGAAAATTCGATAGGGTTTAGAAAATAAATATAATATTTTATTTATTGTTTTGTTTTTAACTAAATTATTAACTAATTTTGTCAAAACAATTTATCCTTTTTTTGGTCATTTTAAGGCTAAAAATTAAATTTTAACTCATTATAATCTTAAGAACCACATTAATATGAATATAATACAATTAATAGGAGTTCTTATTGCAGCTTTAGGCTCAATTTCAGCTGCGGTAAGTGCTTATTTTTCTTCAAAAAGTTCAAAAATAACATTGCAATTATACCAAAATGAAAGGAAGGAAAAATTAAATCAAGAATTAAATAGAATTATTGAACTTGGGATACAATATCCTTACGTTGAAAACAAAACATTCACATCTAAATGGAATGAAATGAAGTTAGCTAATGATGAAAAATATTTAAGATATGATATGTATTGTAATTTATTATTCAACTACTTACATCATGTATTTGAATATTATAAAGGCGATAAAAGTAAAATTGAAAGTTATTTAGATGTAAAATCATGGATTCGTTTTCATAAAGAAAACTGGTATAATCCTGTCGATGAAAATGAAAATATTGATGGTTACGATGAAGAATTTAGAAAATTTATTAATTCATATTTAAACTAATTCTTATGATAAGAAGAGCATTACTATTCGGAAATACGAATGGATTAGGTGGGGTAAAAAAAGATATTATTAACTATACTAATTTCTTAAAAAGTGAAACAGGAGGACAATGGAATGATTCTGAAATAACAATATTGATGGATCCTAAAAAAGAGGCATTACTATTAAGTATAGAACTTTTAAAGTTAGAAAAACCAGATTTTGCGATCATAATATTTAGTGGTCATGGCGCTTATTCTAAAGGCACATTATTAGAAATCAATAAAAAGGAAGAGTGTATTAGCGAAAATGATTTAAGAGGGATTTCTTCACGTCAAATATCAATTTTCGACTGTTGTAGAAATGTTATTCAAGTTGATGAAAGTGTTAATTTTAGTGGTACAACAAATATATATAAATCAAATAACTTAATTAGAAAAAAATATGATGAAAGAATAATGCAATCCATTGAACAACAAATTTCTTTATACGCATGTTCAATTGGGCAAAGTTCTTATGATACAAATGATGGAGGTGCTTACACAACAAGTCTTTTATCATCTGTTACTCCAGAAAGAAGTTCATTATTCAAGCTTGTTGCCTCAGCTCATGAAGAAGCAACACCAAAAACTACTGAAAAAGCATGGAAATTATATTCAAAAATTCAAGTTCCTGATCACACTATACCTAAATGTATATCTTCTCAACAGTTAATTATTAGTATTAATCCTTCTTTTTTTAACACATATTTCAATATTTATTAATAAATCATTCCTCAACTGATTTAAGTTTCAAACTTTAATTACCAAAAGATAAATATTTTATTACAGTCCATTTTTCATATTTGCTTTCTAAAATTATTTATCTTTGCTTAAACAAAATCAAAAGAATATGAAGAAATTATACTTTACTTTATTGATATTGGCCGGCAATTTTGCCATGTTAAATGCACAGGTTACCATACAGCAATCGTCACTCCCCGCTCCCGGCGATACTTTTGCATATATTGTGGATCAAAACCCAACCATAGCTTTCAATTATGCGCAGGCCAATGCCAACTGGAATTTCTCCGGTCTTCAGAATGATACGGTAAAGTATGCTTCTTATGGCATCAGCTCTCAACTTTCGTTTATTTCGAGCTTTCCGGGTTCCAATCTTTACACTTACGGCCCCGGGATTCTTTATGGTGGTTTAGGTGGTGCAGCTCCATACTACAACAATTTTGGTCACATGCTTTTTGCTTCAAACAGCAATGGTTTTTATACCGTTGGTTTTCGCAGTGACTTTGGTTTTGGAATGACCAATGTACTGGTTCAACCCAACGAATTGCTCATGAAAGTTCCTTTCACTTATCAGGATTCTGTTTACCAGGAATCGAACTGGCAGATCAGCTACAGTTCTGTTCCGACTGATTACGATACTATTTACAAACGTTTCAATTTCAAAACGCTGGTTGCAAAAGGTTATGGAACACTTATTACTCCTTACGGAACTTTCAATCAATGCCTTGCTGTAGAAGAAAATTTGCGTTTCGTTGATTCCATATATATAAAATACGGAACCGTGACTATTTATAAAGCACTGGCACAGTCAGATACCACGCTTACCGTTCATGTATGGAGTGAAAATAAAGTAAATGCGTTACTCACCGCTTATTACAATCCCCAAACATTGGCTTGTACATCTATTGAGTACATGAACTACGAAGACCTTAACCATGTACAACCCGTAACGCTGAATAATCAGACACATCTCTATCCCAACCCTGTTAAAGCCGGCGGAGTATGTACTATTTCTATTTCTGCTGATTATGTTTCGCTTACTACGATTGAAGGAAAAGCCATTCAAAATATCAGCATTCAGAATAATCAGGTTAAACTTCCTCAAAACCTGAAAAACGGAGAATACATTATCGCTATTTATAAAAACAACAAAATAGTTCACAAAAGCCCGCTGATTATTCAAAATGAATAAAGACAGAATTAACATTTTCTGGTTCAGGCGCGATTTGCGCTTCGAAGACAATCATGCACTCTGGCAGTCTTTGCAATCCAAATTCCCGGTTTTACCTATTTTTATTTTCGACGAGCATTTTTTTAAACTATTTCCTGCCAACGACAAGCGTTTTAATCTTATTTATGACCAATTACAAAAGCTTGATAGAGAACTAAAAGACTTTCGCTCCGGAATAAGAATATTTAAAGGTGATGTACTGGAAATCTTTAATCAACTTACAAAATCGTACGATGTAGAAGCTGTTTTCTGCAACGAAGATTACGAACCTTTTGCTATCAAACGCGACAAAGAAATAAAACACCAGCTCGAAAAAAACGGAATTCCTTTTTCGTTATTCAAGGACCAGGTAATATTTCATAAAAACGAAGTGGTAAAGGAAGACCAAAAGCCTTATACCGTTTACACACCTTATAAAAACAAATGGTTTTCGCTGTTTAAGTCAGAAATGGCCAATTCCTTCAATTCTGAAAAAATGCTTAATAAGCTTTATCATTTTGAAA
>CAZDUU010000234.1:0-4548 GCA_964508675.1 uncultured Bacteroidales bacterium
AAATCTACACCCCAAAAAAAATTTCACTGGCCATAACAACGTTTGTAGTAATAGCTTTATTTTTAATCGAATTAGCAACAAAACAGCAAACAAAACTATTTCCTGAATGGTATTTTATTTTGACCGAGATTATTATTGTCTTTATTGTTTCGTACGTTGTGTCTTTTTACCTCATAAAAAAAATGCTTCTTCACAGAATAAAGCCGCTTTATAAGATAATAGACAAGCCTGACAGCGAAGAATCATATTTCAAATCCCTGGATATTTTAAATAAGGCAAATGTAAAAGTTGCCAATTGGGCACTTCAAAAGAATCAGGAAATAGACAAACTAAAACGAAACGAAAAGTTTCGCAGGGAATTTCTATCAAATGTTTCTCACGAACTTAAAACTCCATTGTTTTCGATTCAGGGATATATCACAACGCTTTTGGACGGTGGAATTGACGATAGCTCTGTTAACCGGAAATTTCTGGAAAAAGCAGATAAAAATATCAGCAGAATGATTGCCATTATACAGGATCTGGAAACAGTATCAAACATTGAAAATGGTGAATTACAACTTATTTATGAGGATTTTGATGTTGCTGCTCTTATCAAAGAAATATTTGAAATGCTTGAAAACAAAGCAAATAAGAGAAATATCAAGTTCTTTTTAATAAATCCCACTAAGTCTCATCTTGTAAGAGCTGACAGACAAAAAATAGCAGATGTATTATACAACCTTCTGCTCAATTCTATCAATTATGGAAAAGATAATGGAAAAACCAGCGTTTACATTCACGATCTGGAGAATAAAGTCCTGATTGAAATTTCTGACAACGGTATCGGAATTGAAGAAAAACATATAGTAAGACTATTCGAAAGATTTTTCAGAGTTGATAAAAGCCGAAGCCGCGATCAAGGCGGAACAGGGTTGGGGCTTGCCATAGTAAAGCACATTTTAGAATCACATCAACAGCAAATATTTGTAAAAAGTACATTTGGTGTCGGTTCGTCTTTTAGTTTCACATTAAACAAAGCTATATAAATTATGAATGACAAAATCCGCATTCTGGTAGTTGACGATGAACCCGATATTGTTGAAATGCTTTCTTATAATCTTATTCGCGAAGGTTATGAAGTATTGACTGCATTTAACGGTGAAGAAGCCATAATTAAAGCCCACCAGGAAAAACCTCACCTGGTCTTGCTCGACATCATGATGCCAAAACTCGATGGCATGCAGGTCTGTGAGCAATTACGCTCAAAGCCCGAATTTGCGATAAACAAATGTATTATTGTTTTCCTGACTGCCCGAAGCGAAGATTATTCTCAAATTGCCGGGCTGGAAGCCGGAGCTGATGACTACATCACAAAACCCATCAAACCCAAAGTATTACTGGCACGTATACAAAGCTTGCTTCGTCGCTTTTCAATCGAACAACAAGCTGAAACTCAAAAACTCGAATTCGACAATTTAATAATTGATATTGATAAAAGGTTGGTTTTTACTGAAGACAAAGAAATAAAACTCCCAAGAAAGGAATTTGACTTGCTGGTACTACTAGCATCAAAACCGGGTCAGGTCATTTCAAGAGAAAGTATTTACGCAAAAATATGGGGAAACGATGTCATTGTGGGCGATCGCACCATAGATGTTCATATCCGTAAATTGCGCGAAAAAGTCGGTGAAAAATATATTGACACAATTAAGGGTGTTGGGTATAAATTTTTAGACTAAATTATTCATTCAATTTAATAATAAATAAAGGGTCAAAGATTCGTTTAAAGTCTTTATCATCATAATACATTTTTTCGTTAATAACAGGGGCTACAGCTTTAACCTTCTTTACTATTGCCAAGCTATTCGGATTTATGTACCAATCTTCGTAAAAAACATATGAATTAATGTTATCTTTGTTTTCTACTGTAATAACTCTGGTTTCTGTTTCATTCGTTTCGGGATTTTCCAATATTACCGTATCTCTTTTGAATAATTTATTATCAATCTCCTCTGCACCAAGAACTCTTTCAGGATTATTATAGTCATATGCTTTTAGTTTTTTATCTAATACCAGGTTACATAGAGCATCTGCAAGTTTTCTTTTATTATATGGAACCCAGAAAGGTTTTTCCTCTTCATACAAATTGCTATAAAAAACAGTATCCATATAACCATAATCATATGAATAATAATGATTTGACAAAAACTCCCATTTCACTTCAGCAAATTTTACAAGGTCTTTTGTATTAGATTCTGTATTTTTTATCATGATTTTAACAGCTAAATTGTATTTAGTATCTGGCATTTCGTCGCCATTTTCTTTCATAAATACTGGCTCCCAATATTTTACATCTTTATAAAAAACCAAACTGACCGTATCAAATGACCAATCCTCAATAAAATAAAATGATTTAAAAGCATCTGCCAATTCTTTATCTGTCAAATATTTATCATACTTTCTCTTTAAATCATTTAAAATACTGTCAATATTTTTGATTCCAAACTTTGCATCCTCATTTTCAATATTCAGAAAATCTAAATCACAGAATAATAAATCATTATTATACACTTTTACTTTTTCCTCTGAAATATTTTTAAGAACATATTCCTGAACGGTCGTTTTTTGAAAAGGCAAATATTTTATTTCACAAATCAAGTCCCTTCCAATATATGGCCTAAGGCTCATCATATTTGCAGTCAATCTGACTTCGGCGGGCAAATACAATGATTTAAACCTTAATCTTTGTTGAGAAAAGATGGTCACCCCTTCTTTAATTGATTTTTGAGCAACCAAAAGAGATTGATTGGACAGGCAAACTGTAATACCAATTATAATAAACAATTTTTTCATAGTAAATATTTTTAGAACTAACGAAGATAACAATAATTTGTTGTTTCTTATAATTGCAAAAAAATTGTTTAGATTTGTCACTATATAATAAAAACAAAATGGGTAAAAAAGAGCTTCTTAACCAGGTAAGTAATATTAAAAACCTTATTATCAAAGACAATAATGCTCATATATGGGAGTTTTCACGAATTGGCGGAGTAAACAGGGTAAATATTTCTAAAGGGCAGGACATCGTCCATTTAAAGGAGCTTGATCAAAAACTATGGACCTCGCTGAGTTGCCCTGTTCATGGGCTCGAAGTTGATTCTAAAACACTGGAACTGATAGACATTGACCATGATGGAAGGGTAAGAGTTCCTGAAATAATTACTGCAACAAATTGGATTACATCGGTAATTAAGAATCCCGATGCACTTATTTCCGGAAGCAAAAACCTTCAGCTTTCTTCAATAAATGATGAAACAGAAGAAGGCAAGCGGCTATTAAATTCTGCAAAACAAATACTTATTAATCTTGGAAAAGAAAATCAGACTGAAATTTCTGTTGAAGAGACCTCAGACTTAAATAAAATTTTTGAAAAGACGGCATTTAATGGTGACGGGATAATAATCGAAGAATCAGCTGACAATCCTGAACTTAAAGATATTATTCATACAATTATTGAACTAACAGGTTCAGTGAATGATCGAAGCGGGAAGCCAGGGATTAATGAAGAAATTATCAATAATTTTTACCAAGCTTGTGAAGACTTTTCAGTATGGAACCAAAAAGCTGAATCAGACAAAAAAAGATATCTGCCATTCGGCAACTCTACACACGAAGCTTATGCTTCGCTTATCCATGTCCGTGCAAAAATTGACGATTTCTTTATGCGCTGCCGTCTGTCAGAATTCGATTCAGTATCGGCAGAAGCACTGAATCCACCATTAACACAATATGAAATAATAAGCCCTTTGAACCTGAATGAAGATTTAAATGAAATAACCTCATTGCCCCTTGCAAAAATCAATAATAAAAAAGTATTACCTCTAAAAGACACAGTTAATCCTTCGTGGGAAAAAGCCTTGAATCATTTTACCCGTATAGTGGTTGCTCCATTGCTAAAAAAAGAAGATTTTATCTCAGCAGAAGACTGGAACAAAATTTTACATATTTTCGATGATTATTCCGACTGGATGGCTGAAAAAAAAGGAACTACAGTTGAAAAAATCGGTCTGACTGCTGTCAGAGAAATACTTGATAATAATAAAAAGGCCGAACTGCTGGCATTGATAGAAAAAGACAAATCACTTACAACTGAAACCGAAAACATCTTAAAAGTAGATCAATTAACACGCTATTATCGCGATTTTTACACTATTCTTAAGAACTTTGTAAATTTCAGCGATTTCTATTCACCCGAATCATTTTCAGCTTTTCAAGCCGGGAAATTATATATTGACCAACGTTGTTGTGATTTATGTATAAAAGTCAGTGATATGCCCAAGCATAATTTTATGGCTGGTAACAGTGGTATTTGCCTGGTATACTGCGATTGCTTTAATAAATCAAAAAACGAAAAAATAACCATCGTTGCAGCTTTGACAGATGGAGACATTGACAATATAACCGTAGGTAGAAATGCCATTTTTTATGATACCAAAGGGAATGACTGGGATGCAACTATAATAAAAATCATTGAAAATAGACTAAAATGAAAGAAAATGTAAGAAA
>CAZDUU010000235.1:0-4548 GCA_964508675.1 uncultured Bacteroidales bacterium
TTTAACTTGATTGCTCAAAGTAAAATTCACATCCAGAGAAACTGAATCAAGCGTTTTTGCTAATGGGGAGAAGCTAAAATCTTCAAGCTTTATAGGGAAATTAACAGACAAATGCTTTTCAATATACGAGACTACTTTAGAACGAAGTAGCTCTTCTGATAAATTTGAAAAATTGCTTTTTGGATAATCAGTACATGAGCCTAACCAAGTAATATGATAATGAATCTTCATGTCTGCATCTTTTATAGAAATTTTTGTTTTTGAGAGGATTTTATTTGGTTTCTTTGTGGCTGGATTCATCAACTCAGGAAAATCATTCTCAGTAGGGAATTTTTTATTAGGAATAGTTAAAGTTACTGCCTGAAAATTATCAGCCGGCAAATAACCAAATGGAATATAAGGACTTGTTAGCTCGCAAAAATATTCGGTATTGTTTTCATCGTAAAACTTCACCATTGCATGATCAAAATTAAATGATGGTAATGGTGGTATAATATTTCCCATATCTCTGGTATTTACAAGAACAACATTTGATTTTAATCCTGCCAGATTTGCCAGGGAGACAAAAAGAACAGTTAAATCTTTACAATCTCCTAATTTACGTCTTATTGTTGCAGAAGATTTCTGTGGAATCACCCTGTGCTGAAACACAGTTCCATTTATATAGTTAATATTCTGTGTTATATAATTATATATTCTTTTTGCTTTTTCAATTGAACCAAGTTTTTCCTCTTTATTAAATAAAGAATTATATACCTCAGTTACTTCATAGTCATAACTTATTTTACTATCAATCAATTCATTATACCAATCAGCTATTTCTTTCCACGAATTCAGCGTGGTTACATATAATATTTTACCAATATCTTTTCTCCTTGGCATGTAATTTTCATCGCCTAATAAATCACAACTATCTACCTGCCAGTTATAAATGTAAAATTCATTTAGACTATCTTTCTTGAAGTTAATATATTTTTCAGCTTCATTACCTGTATATTTATAATAAACCGACTTTGATTTTGGAGCAATGATAACATATCTTTGATATTTATCAGGTGTAAAACTTGAAAATGAATAGCCCTGATGAAAATTCTTTGAAAACTTGCCAATAAAATAATTTTTGATTCTGTATTTGATATAAATAACATCTTGTTCTTTTAAATCAGGCCATATAATTTCATTTTGATTAATTTCACCTTTAAGTTTCCTTCCATCTGATTTATATAAAAACGCATCTTCAATATCAAGGACCTGTGTATTTTCATTAAAATCAATTGAAGTCTTCTTAAATCTGTCTATCCCATTTTTAGACAATATTTTGATAGCAGATTTTTGTATTTGCTCACTTCCACCTTCCGGATAGAAAACATCAATTCTGTCATCCATTACATAGAAATAATCATAATTTGCATTAATTTGCTTTAAATATTTTTTCACATCTTTCTTTTCATCAACTTCAGGCACGTAATTTTCAATTTTTTTCTCTTGCTTCAAGTCATACAAATAATTTCTTACATTAAAAAGATTGCAGTTATATGACAAAGCTTTGTTAAAACTTTCAATCGCTTCTGTGTTCTTTTTTAATGACATAAGGATTAAACCTTTATCCTGATAATGAGTTGCTAGAAACGGTTGCGACTCAATAATATCATTTACCATTTGCAAAGATTTATCATATTCTCCTGCTTGATAAAGAACAGTAAGTAAATTGCTATAGCAATTATTATCTAACTTATTCCAATTAAAGTCATCATAAAGTAGATTCATCGCTTTACTTTTCTCATTATCGTTAAAATAATCTTCAACCAACTGACTGCGAATTTTATAGTTATATAAGTAACTATCATATTTTTCCAAATATGAAATTGCTTTCTTTAAATTTTTGTTTAGTTTTGTTTCTACATTATGTTTATAGCTTACTATGTCCAAACTATAAGGAAATTTTGAATAAGCTTCATCTATAAGACTTAAAGCTTCCTTAATTTTTTCCTGTTTTAATAAGATTTCAATTTTATTGCTATAGTAGTCTTCATCAAAAGGAATAGAAAGGTTTTTATATTTATTTTCAAGCAACTCAAGAGCTTCATTATATTTTTCCTGAGTGTATAGATCATAAAGATTGAAATCATAAATTAAATAGGTATTAGTTTCTTCATGAGCTTTAACTTTTTCTACCATTTCATTTTTCAAAACTTTATTATCATCTTTAGAATAGATAATGGTTTTGGAATAAATTAAAAGTGGGTTTTCGCCAAATTTTTTAATAGCCTCATCTACAATCTTCATTGCATTATAGCTATCCTTTTTTCTAATATAAACCCTTGACAACAAAATATAATTAAGCATGTTATTTGGTTCGCTTTCAATTTTTTTATTAAAAAAATCTTCAGCAAAATGAGGAATAGTAGTAAATTGTATATTTTTTGTAATTGTATATGGTTGATATTCTGCACTTGTTTTGTAATTAATATTCTTAAAATTATCATCCAACAACCGTATTGCAAAATAAGGATAATCAACACTTTCAGTTCCTTCCTGAATTAAAATTCTGTTGTATCCCTTATTTAATCTACATTTAAAAACATAAGCATCATAGTCAGTCATCTTTTCCTCATTATCTTCAAAAACCAAGGCATCATTTAGCCATAGCTTTACAGTTCCTGAATACCCAAGAGTTAAATAAACATCTTTATCTTCAGGAGCAGAAACAAATGTTTGAGCATATCCGATATTATCTTCTTTCATAGGAAGGTAATAAAACATTGAAACCCAACCATCATAAAAAAAGTATTTTGGACTAAACCAATGAACTGTTCCATAATACTCTGTATCAAAATCTTTATCTGATTTAGGATTTGTTAAGGGTTCCAATATTTTATTGTTTTCAGTTTCGAGTAAATTATAGAAAGGACCTACAAATTGCCAATTTGCTAACACTCCAACTTTTTTATAGTAAATACTGGCCTGTTTTCTTTCTTTTTTTAAAAAGAAGGAATTCAAACTTAAGGCATAATTCGCTGAAGAATATAAATTGATATTAAAGGATGATTCATTTGAAGCAATACTTTTTAAAAGTTTTAATTGACTTTCTTTCTTTGGAAAGCCAAATCCAATAAGCGGTTCTTCATACCATAAAGCATAAAGATATGGATTAGGGGTTGAGTTTTTCATAATGACATCACCTAATGAAAACTTATCAGTTGCTCTACCTTGAAATTCCATAATAAAGAACTTCAACAAATAATTTTCCATATCAGGATTGTTCATCAGTTGCTTTTCAACTTCATTATAAGCATCATCTATTTTCCATTCGTTAATTAAGCTATAAATCTTTTGATTATTCTGTGAAAATAAAATCGAAACACTAAAAATAAAAAAGCAGCAAAATAAAATCTTAGTTCTCATAGAAAGGCATTAAATATATTGCAATAGACTATAATTTGTATTATTATTACAAATATAAGTCTTTTATTTTCACATATAACAAAAAAAGGCTGACATTTGTCAGCCTCATTTATTATTAACTTAGTAAAGATTATAATAACTTTGATCCTTTATTTCTTCCTTCAAAAACATTCACTCCGAGAAGTATTTCATGACTTCCGGATGAATATCTTTTAATATTACTCATAGTATAATCAAAGGCATATCCTAAGTAATATTTTTTCACTTTTACTCCCAACATGGCAACAATATCTTTACTCGAACGATAAGAAATGCCAAGCCAATAGCTTCTTTTATAATATCCTTTAACATTAAAATCAATCTGCCATGGAGTTTGCATAGTTCCTTTCACCAAAAGCGATGGTTCAACATCAAAATCATCATTAATTGTAAATTTGTAACCTCCCATCGCATAATAGTGACGAATGATAGAATTTTTATCTACCAGATTGCTATCTCCAAGATCAATCTTAAATTGAATCAACTGAGTAGCTGAAAACCCGACAAAATATTTATCATTATATAAATACAAACCAAAATCAGCATCAGGAACGAACTTAGTTATTGCTGTATAGCTTAACGAAGGATCTGCATCATCTATGGCTTTCAATTTCGATTCATCAAATTTAAATTGAAATGCTTTAAAAGCTAATCCAATACCCAACTTAGAATCTATTCCTGTCAGAGGTAAATGATAAGCACCACATGCCTGGACTCCTATTCTGCTCATTGGCCCGAATTTATCATTAAAAACATATCCACCCACTCCTAATTTCTGATATTCAAAAAGATAATGAGCACTAATCGCCTGTGTAGAAGGTGCATCATTAATTCCAACCCATTGTTGGCGAGCTGTTAATCTGACAGGAAAATAGTCTACACTACCTGCTATTGCGGGGTTTAATAAAAAAGCATTCATCATATACTGAGAATACAATGGAAGCTGTTGTGACATTGCACTTAAAGAAATGCTTCCAAACAAAACTATTAAAATCTTTTTCATAATAATTTCCTTTCAATCTTAACGGATTATTGCAACGACTCCGGTTACTGGATCATCGTCATTCAATTTTATTATATAAATGTACGACCCCATCGGCAAAT
>CAZDUU010000236.1:0-4529 GCA_964508675.1 uncultured Bacteroidales bacterium
AAAAAAATTGAATGACAAAATGAAAAATCTGGAATTATAAAAAATATTATCAGTAAGACCCTTTTTTAAAGTATTAATGTCAGCTGGTTTCCCCCTGCCATTTAAAACTTCGTTTTGGATAAATGCAAAGTTGATTTTTTGTTGCTTGTTCCTTTCATTTTCACATGCCTCAATCAGATCAATATTGATAGCATCTAAATCACGGGTATTGGGAAAGTCGGTTATATTTCTTCTGAAATAATATTTACAAACTAAATCGACTGTTTTCTCCAATGTATTGTCGGTTGATGGAAATGAATCCTGGGGTAATGAAAAAAGATACAGTAAAAAAGTATAAGAAGCCGCAGCGCCTATTCTTTCAAGATCAAGCAATAGTGTAAAAACCTTATTGTGATTTAAGTATTTCTCTGGCTCTATAAATTGATTATAAATTTTTGATTTTTCCAGAAGCTCATCAAAAATGAATTGCGCATTCTTTTTGATGTGGTTTTCATAAATGTTTATCAAGGTTGAACCGGTGGCTTTAGGAATCCGATCAATCTTTATTTCCGGCTTGTACTTGAATGCATTATAAAACTGACGTAAAAAACGATCCTGATCTCTGTCTTCCGGCAAGTTTTCAAGCAACTTTTGCCATTGTTCATAAGCATCATCAATGGGTATGGCATGTTTATTTTCCAGTGTTGCCAGCATTTTGTTTTTAATTATATCAATAGCAGATAGAGGAACTCCCCTGAAATTCAGTGTCTCAAAAAGCAAAAATGCTTTTGACTGACTGGATTCTGAAATATGTATAAACGACAACTTATAAATCCTGTCAATTAAATCAGAAAGTCCTTTATAATCGTCAGGAATGTTTTTCCGAAAATAGGTGAATGCTTTATGCAATCTTCTATTACCGCAATTTCTGGGATAAGTTATGTCACTAAGCAGGCCTGCCTCACATAAAATATACTGATAATCTTCAAGATTACTTTCCTGAGTGGAAGGCTGAACTCTTAGACAGTAAGTAACATTTCCTGATTTAAATATACCCCATGGCAGTTTGCCTGCTTTTTTATCTAACTGTTTTACAAGGCGTTTTCGGATACTATTTCTTAAAATGATCAAATCATCCTCATCTTTTAATTCCGGGTTTTTGCTTAATACCTCCTGGTTGAGCTTCGAGTAAATAGCAGCCAGCAGAATAGATAGGGTAGTAAGTCGTTGCTGTCCGTCAACTACTTCATAAATAAGTTCGCTTTCAGGAGTATATTCTGTCGTTTCATGCACACAAATAATTGACCCCATGTAATGTCCGGGTTCATTTTCGTAAATATCTTCGAGCAGTTTGCTCCAGTTGTATTTTCCCCAAACATATTCGCGCTGAAAACGGGGAATATGATAATGCCATTGGTTTCCTTCTATTCCAATTAGCTGAGCAAATGTGTTTTCACTTGGTATCATATGGATAATTATTCTATTTTTCTGCTGCTATACTCAACGGCTGTACTTCAATTCTGTATGCTTTGGTTAATGTTTCAAATTCTATTTCATGCACCCGCCTTTGCCCGGTCATAAGTTCGTGCAACAGGGTTTTGAAAAGGTCGGAAAGGGTTTGTTTTTTCTTTTGATGGAATTCGATTTTGGTATCAATACTTTCTAAAAGTTGGACACATTGTTTTTGGTACTTCAAATCAGGTTTTGGAAATAATAATCCTCCAAGTCTTGATTTTGATAGATTTGGAATAGTTGTTCTATTTCCAGCATCTTTTACATATGTTGTTTCTACTACAATAAAATTCATCCAATACATGAAATATTTTGAAATTATCTCATCAGAAATCCTTCTTAATCTATGTAGGTGATTTTGATAATAGATGTTTTCCCTGTCGTATTTCCAAATAGCTGTTCTGCCAATATCACCACCCTCGCAAACAAGGAGGTCATCATTTTGAAGTTTAAACTTAATTTCTTCTTCTGTTGAAAAATGCATTGTATCAAGTTCAGAAAAATCAATGTGCCCCCAGAAAATATTTGCAGTTCTTAAGAATGGTTTTTGATTCTCACCAATTCGATTTGATTTAGAAACTTGTTTTCCTTGTTGTATATCAAATAGCGTTTTTATTTCCACCACCTCCCAACTCTCCGGCGCTAATCCAATTTCGGTTTGTTTCATTTTTCTTGGGGTGGCTTCGAGTGCCTCAGCCGCCCCTGGAGCCTCAGCCGCCCCCTCAGCCACCCCGGGTGCCTCAGCCATCGGCAGGCCCTCGGTAAATAGTTTTTGCATCAGGGCTTTTTTGAGTTCGGTGGTGGTGCGGATGAGTTTGTCCTGCTGCTCGATGGCTTTTTGCACCGTGCTTAATATGTATGCGATTTTGCGTTGCTCGGGGAGTTCTGGTCTGTGAATTATTTTTTCTTTTAACAACTTGTAATGACGGTTGTACCCACGGCTTGGAATATTAAAACTCAATAATTGATAGTAAAAGAACTTAGGGTCAAATAATTCTTTATTGGGTGAAAGCACTTTTGTTCCATCTGCACCAACGACAAAAGGAAAATCAACATATTTGAAGCATCTGGTATGGTCACCAAAAATGACGAAAGGCAAGCCTTCTGAAACTACTTTTTCATCTTCATCAGTATATCCCGCTATAAAATCTTGTCCTTGGTCAATAACCGGATATTTACCAAATGGCTTTATTTCTGATGCATTAATTTGATTTGACCTGCCAACCTTATTGGCAACAAGGCAATCAGTAAAGCTAAATTTTTTCCATTCTTCCATTATATCCCCAATTTTTTAGAACAGGATTTTAATTTTCCACCGCTGCCTTCGAGAGCCTCAGGCAGCGGAACCTCAGTCAGCTGAACCTCAGTCAGCAAAGTATCAGGGTGGCTAAGGCTCTCGAAGCCACCCTGAGAGCTCTCGAAGCCACCCTCTAATTTTTTTACATCTCTGTATGCCATCGCTAGTTGGGGCAACAGTTCCGGTTTTCCCTGTATCAACTCCTCTTTCTTTTTCCGGCTCCAGCCCTGCACCTGTTTTTCCCGGTAAAAGGCTTGGTCTATCCTTTCGTATTCTTCAAAATAGACCAGTTTTACAGGCAACCTTTTTTTGGTATGATTGGCACCTTCACCGGCCTGATGTTGTGCCAGCCGCAGCTCCAGGTTTGTAGTACTACCCGTGTAATAACTGCCATCGGCACATTCCAGTATGTACATCCATCCTTTCATTTTCTTTTGTTGTATGATTGAGCATAGTCGATTGTGGGCTGAGCATAGTCGAAGCCCAACTTTTGAAAAATGCTTTTTAATTCCGCGTCAATGGCAGCGGCTTCTTCTTCCAGTGCATTCAGTTCTTCCACCAGTTCGCCAATAGGGCGGTAGGTTTTGGCATCGGTAATTTGTATGTATCGGCTGGGGCTGATGTTGTAGTCGTTTTTCACCACTTCATCCTTACTCACCAACCGGGCAAATTTGTCTTCTTCTTTAAATGCTTTGTAGTATTCGGCAATTTTATCAATGCTTGCTGGTGGGATGTAGTTTTTGGGGTCGCCTTTTTGAAATTCTTTTCCGGCATGGAGCAGATAGATTTTGTTTTTAATGGCCTGCGGTTTTGCCTTGTTCAGAAAAATAATAATGCCCGGTGCAGATGTATTGTAAAACAGGTTTTCGGGCAGATAAATCACGCCTTCAATCAGGTCGTTGTCCACAAACCATTTGCGGCAATCTTTTTCTTTGTTGCTGCCCTGGTTGCCACTGCCACGGCTGGCGGCTCCGGTGTCTAAAATCACGGCTGCTCTGCCCGTATCGTTCAGGCTGCTGTAAATATGCTGCATCCAGCCCCAGTCAATTTTACCGCCACAACTGCCCGCAGGAAAACGGCCAAACTCATCATTGATAAAAAAATCATCGTTGATGTAAGGAAGGCTGTCCCGACCTTGGTTCCACATGGGGTTAGCCACAATGCGGTCAAATTTTTTTAAAGCGGAGACCCCTGAGGTTCTCGAAGGGGTCGAAGCCGGTGTGCTGAGCGTAGTCGAAGCACGGAACTTGGGATTTTTCATCGTATCGCCAATTTCAATTTCGCCTTCCATGTCGTGGATTACCATGTTCATCTTGCTCATGGCCCATGTGGCGGGTGTAAATTCTTGTCCGTATAATTTCAGCGGTGCGTATTTGATATCCTCGCCCTTCGAGAGCCTCAGGGCTCGCATTTTTTCTTCCATCACCAGTTCGCACTTAATGAGCAAACCGCCACTGCCGCAGGTAGGGTCATATACTTCCATGCCCGGCTCGGCATCCATTATTTTTGCCATGATAAAACCCACTTCGGCAGGCGTGTAAAACTCTCCGGCACTTTGTCCGCTGCCTTCGGCAAACTTGCGTATCAGGTATTCGTAACTACGGCCAATAATGTCGGGTTCTACATCATTTAAACCTAATCGCTTTTCGGATATTTTTTCTATCAATTTGCTCAGGCGGTCATCGTCAATGTCTCTTTGTCCATGTGTAGTGGCATTAAAATCAATGCGGTCAATGATTCC
>CAZDUU010000237.1:0-4522 GCA_964508675.1 uncultured Bacteroidales bacterium
TCAAAAATTCAGAAGCTATATGAGATTAGTTATATCTGCGTCATTACTCCATTAATATTTCCACATCAGCAACACTATTCTTTTTTATTTATTCTTCCTGCTATATCGTATTTGATGTATTATGTTGTAGTAAATTTTCACAACTTTAGCCGGGTAAAAAAATATATAATAATTTCTGGCTTTTTTATCAGCTTTTTTTTAACGAGCAGCCATATTATCTTAGGTACATTCAATGAATATTACGACCATTTTAAGACTTTGACATACGGTGTTCTTCTTATAATAATACTTTTGGCTATTTTGAAGCCGGGGTCTATTTCGGCCATGAAATCAAATAAACTTTAATATCTTTTAAGAAAGTTAATGAAAGATATTTTTTTTGTTTTTATAAAAAACGCTGTATCTTTATAGATTAATTTCTAAAACTTTTTTATTCATGAATATTGAAAAAAACAAAGTAGTTGAGCTAACATTCAAGCTCCACCTTAATGATTACAATGGTGAACTTATTCAGGAGTTTACAAAAGAAGAACCCTTTAAATTTATATTTGGAGTAGGACAATTGCTCGAAAACTTTGAAGGAAAATTAAACGGTATGGGCGAAGGTGAAAATTTTAAGTTCATGCTTTCAGTAGAAGAAGCATATGGTGAAGTGGACGAAGAAGCTATTATTGATTTTCCTGCCGGTTCATTAAATATTGATAAAGAATATTTATATGTAGGTTCTGTTCTTCCTTTTAAAGATGAAGACGGTAACGAGATGGAAGGTACTATTGTTGAAATGAACGATGATACCATCAATATTGACTTTAATCACCCGTTAGCCGGTGAAAATCTTTATTTTGAAGGGAAAATTGAAAAAATAAGAAATGCTACCAAAGAAGAGCTTGACCATGGTCACGTTCATTGAAAAATAGACCAAGCCCCATTTTGGGGCTTTTTTTTTATTACAGAATGGATAAAATAGCTGTATTATCAGTTAATAATAATCAATCTCAGTCGCAGATCAGCCAGTTTGAACCTGAGATAAATCCATTGCCATATCTGGGCAATTTTCAGGCAGATTTTTATTCGTTAAGAAAAAATGAATCATTAAAAATTTTAGAAAAAATTAAAGGGAAATACGATGTTTATCTGAATCTTTGTGATGGAGCGGAAGGAGATGACCGCCCCGGTATTGAAGTTGTCAGGTTTCTTGAAGATAATGCATTAGCTTTTACCGGAGCCGGAAGTACTTTTTATGAACCCAGCCGGTTTGAAATGAAGCATGCAGCAAAAGAAAGTGAAGTTTTTGTTCCTGATACATTTTATGTTCAGAATTTAGATGAACTGAAAAATCATCATTTTATTTTTCCCTGCATCGTCAAGCATCCTAATAGTTATAGCAGTATAGGCCTGACCAGAAACTCCGTTGTCGATGACCAAGAGTCATTGATAAATGAAACAGGAAAGATGATTTTAAATTTTAACGGAGCTTTGATTGAATCTTATATTCCGGGCGATGAATATACCGCTCTTGTTGTGTCAGAATCAAAAAATAAATCATTTGCATTTTATCCTGCTAAGATTGTTTTTCCCAATGGTGAAACCTTTAAGCATTTTGACTTAAAGTGGAAAGGGCATTGTACCATGAAATATATTCCTTGCCCTGATTTGCTTTTAGCAGAAAAGCTAATGAAAAAAAGTATGGCTATATATGAAAAAATGAATGGAACAGGTTATGCCAGGTTTGATTATAGGGTTGATAAAAACGGGGAAATATATTTTATTGAACTGAACCCAAATTGTAGTCTTTTTTACCCTGAAGATAATGCTTCTAGTGCCGATGAAATTTTATCTTTTTCTATGAACAGCATGAATCTATTTGTTGAAAAAATTATCTCGTATTCTTTGCAACGTTTCCGTTAAATTTTTAGTCCTTCACACAAGTATATGTTTTTTGCTGTTAAAAGCATTAATTTTGAGGCAAAAATAAACAAATGAAATACTTTATCGAAACATATGGATGCCAGATGAATGTTGCTGATAGTGAGATTGTTTCTTCCATATTAAATCAAAACGGATTTCAAAAGGCAGAAAAAATTGAAGATGCTGATATAATATTGGTCAATACCTGCAGTATCAGGGAAAATGCAGAGACGCGTGTCCGGGGCAGGTTGAGCCTGTTTAAGAAATTTAAAGACAAAAATTCTGCTATTGTCGGTGTGCTGGGGTGCATGGCAGAACGATTAAAAGAAGAACTGATTCAACAAAATAAAACTGTTGATATTGTTGCGGGTCCCGATGCATATAGAATGCTTCCTCAACTGATTGAAAATGCACTAAAAGGTCGGAAAGTAGTCGAAACCGTTCTTTCTGATGATGAAACTTATGAAGACATTATCCCTGTGAGATATAGCAATAATGGCGTTTCAGCATTTGTCGCCATTATGAGAGGATGCCAGAATTTTTGTTCTTATTGTATTGTGCCATATGTTCGTGGAGTTGAACGGAGCCGCCCTCCCGAAACTATTTTTAATGAAGTAGCAGATATTCAGGCCAAAGGATTCAAAGAAATAACACTCATTGGTCAGAATGTTGATTCTTATAATTATCAGGAAACATCTTTTGCAAAACTGCTTGAACTGGTGGCTGTCAAATTTCCCGGCTTGAGAATCCGTTTTAGTACAAATCATCCAAAAGATTTAAGCGACGAAGTTCTAATGATAATGGCTAAATATGAAAACATTTGTCACCATATCCATTTGCCCGTTCAGTCAGGAAGCAATCACATGCTTCAACTGATGAACAGAGGATATACGCGCGAATACTATTTAAACAGAATCAGTTCTATAAAAAAATATTTGCCCGATTGTGCCATTTCAACAGATATTATGGTAGGATTCTGCGATGAGACAGAAGACGACCATGACGACACCATTTCATTGATGCGTGAAGTAGGCTATGATTTTGCTTTTATGTTTAAGTACAGCGAACGAAGCGGAACCTATGCCTCTAAGAATTTAAAGGATAATATTCCCGAAAAAGAAAAAATCAGAAGGCTGAATGAAGTGATTGATTTGCAAAACAAACTGGGTTCGGTTACTAAAAAGAATGATTTAGGGAAAACGTATAAGGTATTAGTTGAAGGTACCTCAAAAAAGTCTGAGAAGGAATATATGGGGCGTAATTCTCAAAATAAAGTAATTGTTTTTCCTTCGGGTAAAGTTTTATATCCGGGCGATTATGTTACAGTTGTAGTTAAGAAATATACTTCGGCAACTCTTATAGGTGAAATTATATAATTATGAGCAAAATAAAAGAATTCAGAGAGTATCGTAAAAAAATGAACGAACGTATTCTCGCAGCTGATAATAAAGTAATTAAAAGGATATACAGTGTTGACACCTTAACTTATGAAGACGGAGCATTGGATAAAAAAACAAAGGAAATGCTTGGTTTGGTCAGTTCATTGGTATTAAGATGTGACGACTGTGTAAAGTATCATGTTGAGCGATGTTTTGACTTGGGTGTGACCGAAAATGAATTTTTTGAAATTATAGCTATTGGAAACGTTGTTGGTGGCACTATTGTTATTCCTCATATGCGCAGAGCAGTGGAATATTGGGACGAACTAAAAAAATTTAGCTAATTTGAACGAAAATGTTCAAAATTTAAAAATAAATAATTAATTTTAAACCCAATGTTTAACCTAATTTAAACCTCTGTATGATTAAAAAACTAAAAAATTTATTGTTTTTAAGTGCCGCAGTTTTCTTTTTTGGAATGCAGGCTCTTATGGCTCAGACCATTGATAAATATGCTTTGGATGGAGCTGTTTATTTTAAATTCAGGGACAATGCTCCTATGAATTTTTCTGTAAAAGCCGGAAAAGTTTTACCGGAAAACATTTCTTTTATAAGTGAAATAAAAGATAAGTATGGAATTACTTCAGTAAGAAATACTTTTTGGCAAACAACCGATCAAAAATTACATCGGATTTTCAAAGTGCAGTTTGAAAAGAAAGAAATGGTAAAAGAACTTATCAGCGATATCGCTTCTCAACCGGAAGTGGAATATGCTGAAAAAGCACCTTATTTTCCGATTCGCTTTGCACCGAATGACTATGGTACAACTGCAGCTAATAACTGGCATTTAACCAAAATTAGTGCACAGACAGCTTGGGATATTACCCATGGCAGTTCAAGTGTAAAAGTAGCCATTGTTGATAATGCAATTGAAGTTGCTCACTCCGATTTGGCATCGAAAGTTGTTGAAGCCATTGACCTGGGAGATAACGACAGTGACCCGACACCTCCTTCAACTACTGATGTCTGGTCACACGGTACTCACACTTCAGGCCTGGCAGTTGCAGCTACAAATAATAGCACTGGTGTTTCTTCCATCGGATTCGATTGTAGCCTGATTGCTATTAAAGCGGGTGCTGATGCTGATGGCGGGCAGGGAATTTCTGCCATGTTCGAAGGAATTACATGGGCAGCCGATCACGACGCTGATATTATCAGTATGTCGTTTGGCGGAC
>CAZDUU010000238.1:0-4455 GCA_964508675.1 uncultured Bacteroidales bacterium
TGTAAATAAAAACGCAGGCATAAAACCGGTAAAAGTTTCGAAAGAAGTTTTTGAATTAGTAAGACGATGCATAAAAGTTTCTGATTTAACAGACGGAGCTTTTGATATAAGCTGGGCTAGTGCCCGAAACACTTGGAAATTTGACGGTAGTATGAAAAAACTTCCTGATCAAAAAACATTAGATTCGATTGCTGCATTAATCAATTATAAAAATATCATTCTAAATGAAGCCGATACAAGTATTTTTCTTAGTAAAAAAGGAATGGCTATTGGTCTTGGTGCAGTAGGAAAAGGATATGCAGCAAACAGAAGCAAAGTAGTTATGAAAAAGCTGGGTGTCGAAAATGGAATTGTCATTTGTGGAGGTGATTTAACAGCATGGGGAAGCCCTGACTCAAACAAACTCTGGAATATTGGAATTGCAAATCCTGATAATCCTCAACGTGCTATCGCTTGGTTTGAAGTTGGACCTATGGCTGTTGTAACTTCCGGAGATTATGAGCATTATGTAGAGTTTAACGGAATCAGATATTCGCATATTATAAATTCCAAAACAGCTTTGCCTGTTGAAAACAATTTACGCTCCGTTACTATTATCTGTCCTGATGCTGAACTTTCAGATGCCTTATCTACTTCAGTATTTGTTATGGGAAAAGAAAAGGGCCTCGCACTTATTAATCAACTCAAAGGAATTGAGTGCATTATAATTGACAAAGATTTCAAATTCTATACATCAAAAGACATAAAACTTAATATGTATGGAGAAAATGAAAAACAAAAAGATCATGTAATAACCATAAAAAAATAGCTGTATGAAAACTAAAAAATTTCTCTATAGTGTAATACTTTTGTTAGTAATATTCACATTCTTTTCAATATTACCTTCCTGCGTTGCAATAAAACCTTATCAGAAAAACATGCTCAACCAGGAAGACATGAAACTGAGCCAATATAAGACAGAGGTTTACGACAATTCCATAGAATCGTACAGAGAAGGAGCCAGTGGAGCAAATGGCGGAAGAACCGGTGGTGGTTGTGGTTGTAATTAATAAATTGATTTTATGAAAAACTATTTTTTAGGATTGATCATAGTGCTCATATCACTATACAATACCATAACTGCACAGGAAAGTCCATTTAAAGTACTAAAAGAAAAAGAAGTTGACTTTTTAATGAATTACTACAACCAGGATGGAGACCACAGCCCTGTTACCGGTGGCGTAGGAACAGAGAAACTAAATTGCTATGAGCCCTTAACTGAGATAAATATTCCATATGACAGCACAAAAAACCTATCAGTCAATATAGGAGCCGATTATTACACATCTGCTTCATGCAACAGAATTGACCGGTTCGTAACTTCAGCCAGTTCACGGTTTTTATCATCAGCATCAAGTCAGGATACCCGCGTTCATTTTGATGTTGACTATTCCAAAGCTAATCTTTTTCGACACAGCGAAAGAGGCTATATGCTTGGACTTAGCAATGAGTTTGATGTCAAATCAATTTCAGGAGGCCTTCATTTTTCAAAATCAGATCCCGACGACAACAGACAATTCAGCATAAAAGGAAGTGTGTTTTATGACATCTGGAAGCTTATTTATCCCGGTGAAATAAGGGATGGAAAAAAATACAGGTTCGGAAGTGAAGAATGGGATTATGATTTGGATAAAAGAATTACCTCAACTCTATCGCTATCATATTCGCAGGTTGTAAACAAGAGATTACAATTTGTCCTTAACTCTGATATTGTTTATCAAAACGGAATCTTGAACACTCCTTTTCAACGCGTTTATTTCGATGATGGATTTAATGTAATTAATCCAGATACCAATCAGATGTTAATTGCAAAAACCATGTTACCCGAAAAATTACCAAGAAGCAGATATAAACTTCCCATTAGCATCAGAATCAGTTATTATGTCAATGATTTTATCACGACACGGTTTTATTATCGCTATTATTATGATGATTTCGGGATTAAAGCCAATTCATTTAACATTGAAATTCCTGTTAAGTTGACCTCATGGCTGATGGTTTATCCTTTATATCGTTACTACCAGCAGACTGCATCTAAATATTTTGCTCCTTTTAGCGAACACCCGTTAGATGCAAATTATCAGCCATTTGAAACTTATTATACAAGTGATTATGACTTATCTGCATTTACAAACAATAAATTTGGTGGTGGATTCAGAATCAGCCCAATTTATGGAATAAAAAAATGGCATTTAAAAAACAACTCTCTTTTATTTAAGAGCTTAAATTTCAGATATGCTCACTATAACAGAAGTGATGGCTTAAAGGCCAACTCCTATAGCATTGATGTGAATTTTACTTTTTAGAACCTTCGGATTCTAAAAAGCTGATTAAATTTAAAATCGCCTCCTTAAAAGAAATGCCTTTAGTAATAGGGTCACCTTTTTTATAAAGAATCACTTTATCGTTTCCCGCTCCTACAAAACCATAATCGGCATCCTGCATCTCGCCGGGTCCGTTGACGACACACCCCATAACGGCAATTTTAAAACCTTTGAACTTTTGCGTTGCTGTTTTCACCTCACGAGCTGCTTTTTCAATATCAAACTGTGTTCTGCTGCACGAAGGGCACGAAACATATTCATTTCCGGTTCGTCGTGCTCCGGTTATCTGCAACATTGCTTTAACCATTTGATCTGCCTGTTCCTTATCTTTTTCAGCACATTTTAAAATGATGCCATCTACTAAACCTTCAGCAAAAAGGTTCCCGCATATCATGGAAAATCGGGTCAGCTGGTTCTGAACTCCTGCTTTAGCATCAAAAACCAAGTAAGCAGGTTTCTCTGACTCAAGATTTTCATAAACTTTTTGCCTTACATCAAAAACATTATCTGGCTCGGAAACATCTACTCTGATTACCTTATCTGTCTTTTGAATTATTTGCTCCCAGTCCTTTGATAGCTTCTCATTTTCAGCTAAAACAAAGAAAGGAACGGAATTTTTACCTCCCATAAACGCAGAAACAGGTTCAGTAGTTCTTTTTTTATAAATAAATGGCTGATGTTTCCACTCTTTTATTGAATCTGTATTTGTGATAAAATTGTTTGCCTGACTTACGATCTCTTTTGCCACCGGAATTTCCTTTTCGGGAGCTTCGGTTAAAGAAACCCGAATCGTATCGCCAATTCCGTCGCAAAGAAGACTACCAATTCCAATGGCTGATTTAACCCGGCCTTCCAGATCCAGCCCTGCTTCAGTCACTCCGACATGAATTGGATAATTCCAGTCGCGTTTTGCCATTTCTTCTGTAAAAAGACGATTAGCATACAAAGTATTATGAATATCACTGGCCTTAAGCGATATGATAACTTTATGAAAATCTTCGGCACGGCATATTTCAAGAAATTCAACGGCTGATTGTACCATAGCAACCGGTGTATTTCCGTATTTATTGACCATTCGCCATGACAAAGAGGCAAAATTAATTCCTATACGAACGGCGGTATTATGTAATTTACAAATCTGAAGTAACGGAGCAATTCTCAGGCGAATATCTTTCAACTCCTTTTGCTCTTCTTCGTTTGTATATTTTTTTACCTGTGCCGATTTGGAACGATTGACATAGTTTCCCGGATTAATGCGAACTTTTTCTACAAAAGGAGCAATGGCTTCAGCCAACGACGGATTAAAGTGAATATCAGCAATAACCGGAATATAAATATTTTCAGCAACCAAGCGCTGTTTGATTTGCTTAAGCGCTTCTACATCTGACTGATTTGGAACGGAAACCCTCACTAAATCAGCACCTGCTTTATATATTTGCAAAATCTGATTATAAGTTGCATCAACGTCAAAAGTATTCGTATTGGTCATAGTCTGAACTCGTATAGGGTTCTTCCCCCCTATGCCAATATTTCCAACTTTTACTTCGTTTGTCGGAAAACGTTTATAATCGATAAATGAAATAAACCGTGTTTTCATATCAGCTTTTAATAAAAGCTTTGATGAGTGAGAGAACTTCATCTCTTTGCTCTATAAAACTCATATGGCCCGAGTTCAACATCAGATGTTTCTTTATATTTGGATTTGTCAGATCAAATTTTTCAGCCATTTCATAATTAAAAAGCTGATCGTATTTACCATAAATCCAAAGAACAGGAAACTCTACCGAATTGATAAATTGTGTTTTGTCTTTTCTGTTGGCCATAGCACCCAGACAGGCTATCATTCCCTCCTCACTCATTGATTCTGCCAGCTTCCGGCTTTTCGAAATATACTTTTCATCGTTAAATGATGGGGCATAGAGCTTTGGAATAAATGCATGCAAAAGCAATGATTTCTTTCCGGCTTTCACAATTTCAATCTCCTGCAATCTTGCTTCTTTCTTTTCTTCTCCATCTGCAAAGGGATGAGAATGTAGCAGAATCAAGCCATTGAATATCTCTGGATGCAAATCTGCGAGAGCCAATACTACAT
>CAZDUU010000239.1:0-4432 GCA_964508675.1 uncultured Bacteroidales bacterium
AAAATAAAGAAAGACATTATTGAATACTTAAATCAGAAAAGGATACGTTTTATACAGCATCCTGATGAAGAAAGTTTTGTTGATGCATATAGCGATTTTTATGACAGTATTATTGAAAAAAAGTATATTGAAGAGTTCTAATCTTCTGCTATTTTGTTTATTAATCACCTTGTTTTCCTGCGAAAAAAATCCATCTGATATTGGATTGAATTTGCAGAATGAGAACGAAATAATTGGTGGTGAGAAAATAGATACTGTAAGTGTTAAAGCTTATACAAGAAGAGAAGACTCATTATCGTGCGATGAAAGAACCTATGCTTTGCTTGGTTCTTATCTTGATCCTGTATTTGGATACAGCGAAGCCTCATTTGTAACTCAAATGCGTTTGGCAGCCTCCAATGTTAGTTTTGGAACAAATCCTGTTGCCGACTCAATTATTATGTGCCTTGATTACAGAAGCTATTATGGTGATACTACTGTTGCCCAGACCATTGAAATTTACGAAATGGAAAAAAGCATTTACCTCGATTCAACCTATTACTCTAATTTTAATATTAGTGCTTATACTCCGTCGCAAAAAATAATTGGTACAAAAACATATTCACCCCGACCAAACGATAGCTGTCTTGTGATTAAGCTTAATGATGCTTTTGCACAACAAATTATCAGCGCAACCAGCGAACAGCTTCAGAATAACGATAACTTCCTTCAGTTTTTCAGGGGATTTTATTTGAAAGCGCAGCCTAATATGAACCAGGCTGCAATTATGTATTATAATCTTTTAAGTACACAGTCTAAAGTTATTTTGTACTATCATAACAGTGATGGTAGTCAGAAATATGATTTTGTTTTTAATTCAAGTTGTGCAAGAATAAACCTGTTTAATCATAACTATGGACTTTCATCCATTTCATCTACTATTAATGACACAACAGGAAGCGATTCGCTCTTATTTTTGCAGGCAATGTCGGGGTTAAATGCAAAAATTACTTTTCCTTACATTTCAAATTTTGCAAATCTTCCCTTGCTGGCTTTTGTCAGGGCAGAACTAATAATACCTGTTAAAACAGACGATGCAACCGCTTCATTATATAAAGCTCCTTCAAAATTATTATTGGTAGCTTACAATAGTGACGGAGAATATGAGTTTTTGCCTGATTATACTGTTAGCACAGATTATTTCGGAGGAAGTGCCAATAGCGAATACACTGAATATCGTTTTAATATTTCACGCTATATTCAACAGTTAGCATATAAACAACGTAGTGATTTTGGAATAGCTTTGTTCGTTTCCGATAATAGAATTAGTGCAAACAGAGTAATTATCAAAGGACCCAAATGCGTAAATGGTATGCGCCTTTCAATAACTTATCTAAAACCTTAAATTATGTGCGGAATAGTCGGTTATATTGGACCCAAACAAGCATATCCTATTTTAATAAATGGTTTAAAGCGTTTAGAATATCGCGGATACGATTCTGCCGGGATAGCAATCATAAATTCTGAAACAAATTCTTTTAATGTATATAAATTCAAAGGTAAAGTCGCTGATTTAGAAAGTAAAACAATGGGGAAGGATTTGTCTGGCAATATCGGAATCGGTCATACACGTTGGGCAACGCATGGCGAACCGAATGACATCAATGCCCATCCGCATACTTCGATGAATAATAAATTCATCATTATTCATAATGGAATAATTGAAAACTATACTAGATTAAAAAAGAGACTTGAAGACAGAGGATATTCTTTTCAGAGTCAGACAGACACCGAAGTTTTGGTTAATCTGATAGAATATATATATTTAAAAGGTCAGGTTTCTGCTGAAATAGCTGTACGTTTGGCTTTAACCAAAGTAGAAGGAGCTTTTGGAATATTAGTTTTATGCACCGATGAACCTAATACTATTTTTGCTGCACGCAAAGGAAGCCCGTTGGTTGTCGGAATCGGAAATGGCGAATATTTCTTTGCCAGTGATGCTACACCTATTATAGAGCATACTAACAGGGTTGTGTTTCTGAATGATAATGATGTTGCAATTGTTCAGCCAGATCAGATTACATTCAAAACCATAATGAACGTATCAATTAGCCCTAAAATCCAGGAACTTGATATGGACATCGGCGAAATTGAAAAAGGTGGTTTTGACCATTTTATGTTAAAAGAAATCTTTGAACAACCCAGAGCTATTGAAGATACTATCCGTGGTAGAATTTCTATTGATAATAAGGAAATTACATTAGGGGGGTTATACAATGTAATGGATAAACTCGTTAATGCAAATCGTATTATTATCATTGCATGTGGTACTTCATGGCATGCCGGTCTGGTTGGGGAATATTTGCTTGAAGATTTGGCTCGTATTCCTGTTGAAGTTGAGTATGCATCTGAGTTCCGTTACAGAAACCCGGTTATTTTCCCTGACGATATTATTATTGCAATCAGTCAGAGTGGTGAAACGGCCGATACTTTAGCTGCAATTAAACTTGCTAAACAAAGCGGAGCAACAGTTATCGGAATTTGTAATGTTGTCGGCAGCAGTATCCCACGCGAAACCGATGCCGGTGTATATACCCATGCCGGACCCGAAATAGGGGTTGCAAGCACCAAGGCATTTACTGCTCAGGTTACTGTTTTAACAACTATGGCTGTACTGCTTGGATACAAACGCGATGCTATATCGCAGGACGAATATCGTTACTATATTGAACAAATACATGCGATACCTGAAAAAATTGAAAAAATTCTGGAGCAACATCAAAAAATAAAAGATATAGCAGAAAAGTACTTCAATATTTCTAATAGTTTATATCTGGGAAGGGGTAACTTATTCCCTGTTGCATTGGAAGGTGCATTAAAACTGAAAGAAATTTCTTACATTCATGCAGAAGGTTATCCGGCAGCAGAAATGAAACACGGACCTATTGCTTTGATTGATGAGCATATGCCTGTAGTTGTATTGGCTTCAAAAGATAAATCGTACGAGAAAATTGTTTCTAATATTCAGGAAGTTAAGGCAAGAAAAGGAATTGTGATTGCAATTGTTACTGAAGGTGATGATACTATTGCAAATTTTGCAGAGCACACTATTGAAATTCCGGAAACCCCAGATATGCTTACTCCGCTTACTTCTGTTATTCCATTACAACTTTTATCATACTATATTGCTGTTTTAAGAGGTTGTAATGTCGATCAACCAAGAAATCTTGCAAAATCAGTAACCGTAGAATAATGTATGTCTTAATTTTTAATTAATTTTGCATCCGTGAAAAAAATATTGATATATATACTCATAATCAATGCTTTATTAATAAGTGGTTGTAGTGGTTTTCAGAAATTACTGAAGAGCAACGATTACAACCTTGTATATAACGAGGCTGTAAAATATTATGAAAAAAAGGATTATTTCAGAGCTCAGAGCTTATTTGAAAACCTTGAGAATATTTTTAAAGCCTCAGATAAAGCAGATAAGATCTTACATTACCTAGGTTACTGCTATTATTATCAGCGCGATTACATTATGGCTTCCTATTATTTTAAAAATATAGGAAATCGTTATCCCTTAAGCCCTTTACGCGAAGAGAGTGATTATATGGCTGCTTATTGTGCTTATCTGGATGCTCCGGATTTTAGCCTGGATCAGACTTATACTTACCAAGCCATTGATCAGATGCAGGCTTTTATAAATCATTACCCACACAGTTCAAGAATTAAAGATTGCAATGATATTATTGACAAATTAAGAGGAACATTAGAAAAGAAATCATTTGAATCGGCTAAACTATATTATACAATTGGTGAGTACAAAGCGGCTGTTATTGCATTAAAAAATACTTTAATTGAATTTCCCGATTCAAGGTATAAGGAAGAAACGCTATTCCTTATTTTAAAATCAAGTTTTATATATGCAAAAAATAGCGTAGCTGAGAAGAAAAAAGATCGAATGGCAGATGCCATCAGCGAATATTATACTTTCTCAGGCGAATTCCCAAACTCTGGTTTTATAAACGAAGCTAAGAAAATTTACAATCAGGCATCAGAAATAGTTAAAAATTAAATATATGGAAAACAAAAAAGTAAATGCTTCTTTAACAACAATTACCCGTGATGTTGACAAACTCGAAGAAATGAGTAGTAATGTTTATCAATCAGTTATGATTATTGCTAAGAGAGCAAATCAAATCTCTGTCGAAATTAAAGACGAACTGAGCAAGAAATTAGAAGAATTCAGTTCATATACTGAAAGTCTGGAAGAAATTTTTGAAAACCGAGAACAAATTGAAATTTCAAAATACTATGAACGTCTTCCTAAACCGGTTGCAATTGCTCTTCAGGAATATATTGAAAATAAACTTTATTATAAAGTTCCTGAGCAAACCGAAAGAATTAGTGGTGAATCTTTAAACCAGGAATAGTTGCTTTTAAAAAATAA
>CAZDUU010000240.1:0-4420 GCA_964508675.1 uncultured Bacteroidales bacterium
TGGGATATACAAAGTAATCAACCAGTATTCCTTTTTTAATGCATTGTTCAATAAATGCAAGACTGTTCTGAAGTACAACGGTATCGTCAATATAACCATGAGTAATCAATAATTTTCCTTTCAGATTTTTGGCTTTGTTGAGCAAGCTGGCTTTTTCGTATCCGTCGGGATTTTCCTGCGGAGTATCCATATAGCGTTCACCATACATTACTTCGTAATATTTCCAGTCGATAACCGGTCCGCCGGCAACACCCACTTTGAAAACATCAGAATTCGTTGTCATCAGCGTTGTTGTCATAAAGCCACCATAGCTCCAGCCATGAACACCGATGCGTTTTTCGTCCACATAACCTTGTTTTATGATGTAATTAACAAATGCCATCTGGTCTTGTACCTCGTTTGTTCCCACCTGACGGTGAATGCAGCTTTCAAATTCAAAACCCCTATTGGATGAACCGCGATTGTCAACCGTTGCAACTATATAACCCTGTTGAGCCATATAGTAATCCCACAGTGGAGCACCACCCAGCCATTCATTCTGAACCAGTTGAGCATGAGGTCCGCCGTAAACATACAATATTAAAGGATATTTCTTTGAAGGATCAAATTTCAAAGGTTTTACAATACGGCCAAATAAATCGGTTTTGCCGTCGCCAGCTTTAATGGTTAAGAATTCCATGACTGGCATAGCATAGTCGGTCAATGTATTTTGCCCTTTTACAATAGTGCGGATCGTTTTTCCGTCTTTATCGTCAAGGCAGGTCGTTCTGGGCGTTTTAATGTTGCTGTAAGTGTCGATAAAATCGCTGAAATTGGCATTGAAGACTACTTCATGCGTCCCTTCTTCTTCGGTTAATTTTTTCATTTCGCCGGTCTGGATATTTACTTTATAAACCTGACGTTCCAAAGCACTCGGGTTGGCAGCAATGAAAAAGACAGTATTGGTTTCGGCATTATAGCCCAGGTAATCGATTACCACCCAGTTGCCTTTGGTTACCTGTTTCACTAATGTCCCGTCTATTTTATATAAGTAAAAATGATTAAATCCATCGCGCTGGCTTTGCCATAAAAACTGGTCGTTTGAAATAAACACAGCCGGATGCAACGGTTCTACATAGCGGTCGTTCTTTTCTTCGAACAACGTTTTTACAAAATCGCCGGTCTGGGCATCGTACATGTTAAATTTCAAATGATTTTGTTCACGGTTCAAAACAGCTATGAAGATGTGTTTATCGTCGGGACTCCATGCAATGTTAGTGAGATATTGTTCTTTGGGTTCGCCGGTTTTGAGATAAACAATTTTTTGAGTCTGAACATCTAAAACACCCACAGTAACTTCGTGGCTCTTCATTCCGGCCATGGGATAACGCATTGGTTTTTCTTCGGCAATTCTCGTAGTAATGTCCACAATCGGGTATTCGGTTACCATGCTTTCGTCCATGCGATAGAAAGCCAAAAATTTTCCGCTGTTGCTCCAGAAGGTCCCTTTTTCAATGCCAAACTCGTTGCGGTGAACCGATTTTCCGAAAACAATACCGGTGTTGCTTTCTTTGCTCACGGCAAAGTCTTTCCCGTCTGCATATTTTACAAAAAGATTATTTTTGATGGTGTAAGCAGCACATTTCCCTTTGTTAGTATAGTCAATGTTTTCGGCCGTATCGGGCATAGCAAGCATTGTCAACACTTTCTTTGCTTTAAAATCAATTTCGGCAATCTTGTTTTCATTTATAATCCAGCAAATATCTTTACCTGCCCATTTGTAATCGGGAAATATCATAAAGTTGTTGAATGCACTGTCTTTTGTGATTTCCAGTAAAGAATTTCCGTTAATGGCAATGGTTTCTTTATCGCTTTTAATACTTTGCTGATAAAGATTTCCACCTTTTGCATAGGTAAAAATATCATTTGTTCTCCACTGAAGACCCATCAATTCGTTGGCATACATAGCACGGTATGCGCCAATAACGGCATCGTCAATGGTCAGCATTTTATTCTGCGACCAAACCGTTACGCTTATAAACAGACTTAAAATTCCAAAAATAAAATTCTTCATATATTTGTAGTTTAATTTATGCTGAATGTGGCTCTCAAAGATATATTATTTATATCAAATTTTACCAGCAATTTTGTTTGTATTTACATTTTTGTGGTCGCCGGTTAAGCAGGCTCCCGTGCACGATTCAGACAATACAAGCTTAAAAGCTAGGGAGGCAATAAAACATCAGTGTCTGGCCGTGATACCCAGAACGTGCAAAGATTCAGAATTAGATAAGATATATAAAGGCTATGGCCTGGTAGATATTCGCTCCTTAGACAGTAACATTGTAATTGACCTGCGTTATGCTTCGAATAATAATTTTCTGGGCAAGAATATGTATGGCGATATTCAGCATGCATACCTGCAAAAAGAGGTGGCGCAAAAACTTGTAAAGGCATCGGCACTCCTAAGGCAACAAAAATCCGAGCTGAGGATAGCTGTATTGGATGCTGCACGCCCTTTGTCTATTCAGCAGATGATGTGGACAGACGTTAACCTGCCCAACGGGAATAAGGAAAAATTTGTTTCGAGCCCGCAAATAGGTTCATTGCACAATTATGGCGCAGCCGTGGACGTGACCCTTTGCAACAGCCAAAAAGAAAATCTGGATTTTGGTACTTCGTTCGATTCCTTTTCAGATACGGCTTATACTGTTAATGAGGAATTTCTGCTAAAAAGCGGAAAACTGACACAACAGGAATACGATAACCGCAAGCTCCTGCGAAAGGTGATGACGGCATCGGGATTCTCGCCTATTGAAACAGAGTGGTGGCATTTTAATTCCTGCTCACGCAATTACGCCAAAGCACATTACCCACTCATTGTCTCGCATATTTTTGCCGATAACCCGCTGCTCGAAGGTAAGGCCAAAGAACAACCCCAACTGGCCGAAGTTAAAGGCAATGTGGTTTCGTTCAGAATACAGTTGCTGACTTCGGTTAACAAATACAGCAGCAGCGACGCCCGCTTTAAAGGCTTAAAAACACAACATTACCAGCAGGATAACCTGTATAAATATACTACCGGTAATTACGCCAGCCTGGAAAAAGCTCTGACCGACTTAGAAAATATAAAAGCCAAGGGATTTAACGATGCCTTTATAGTGGCCTTTAACCACAACCAGCGCATCAGTATAAAAGATGCCGTGGAACTAATGCATAATCAGTAAGGTTATAAAAGGGTATGAAGGTTAACTATGGGTTCAAAGATAATCCTAAGCAAATCTTAGCGTTTACGGTGGAATTGAAATAATCAATGATATTTTAAGGTTTCTTGTCATGCTATTCGGTGTTTTTTAAAATGCCCCACAACTCGTTTATATATATGACAAAATCACACTTTTACATCTGACATTGGTTGTATTTGTATGATAAAACCATACTTTATTTTTCTCAAAATTAAAATATATTTTCCGAACAATACACAATTTTTGTAAAAAAAACAGCTAAAGCGGATGCCCGGGGTGTGGAGATAATACAGGTTATTTCCCCATAAATGTCTTAACCACCCGAAATCCCATGTGGCCGGAAGTTGTGTTTTTGTCAATTAAAAAGCGGGCATCCTTTGGTCTGGATTGTTTCCACGAAGCACCCCTCACCACCATCATTTGAGCGTGGTTGCTGTAAGCGTTTGTCATTTCAGATACATTGCCAAAAAAGTTACACAGTTTCAGTTTTTTTGATTTTGAAAACAGAACATCTTTAATTTCATAATTTTGTTTTATTTCATTGGCGTCGCAAATTGATGCTGCAGAAGCCCATTCTTCGTCCAAAGGCAGCCGGAATTCGGTAAATAAGGTTCCCTTTTTCAATCCATTTCTTTCCTCCTCTGTTTTCCAGATACAGAAATATAAAGCTCCTGTTTGCGAAACCCCTACTACGGGATAGTTCTCGAATCCCTTTGCCGTAAAGTAATTTATATATTTCTGGTACTGAACAGAGTTAAGCGGATATTCCTTGGCCATAGCAGCGAATCTATCAATTTGGGAAGTATCTGCCTGCAAAGTACAAATTTTATATTTTCTTTTTCATTGCTATCCGACTCTGTCCAGAATAAACTATCGTTCGGATGTAAAAGAACAAAATCGGTAAAAGCCCTGAATTCTTTATTGGTTATTTCGTTGCTCATCCAGAAGGAATTTATCTTTATGGTTTTTCCCGACAAACCATGATTTACTGTGAAAGAACCTTCAGGGACAAATTGCGTCCCTTTAGGCTGCGCTTCGTACCAGACTTCTCTGTTTGTCTGTGCCAATAAAGCATTAAAAGAAGCTGTTCCAATGACTAATAATGCTATAACCCTAATAAATTCCATATGTTTAACTATAATTTAACCCGTTGTGCATTTATAAAAAAGATGAAAAAAGTTGTTCATCGAATTATG
>CAZDUU010000241.1:0-4408 GCA_964508675.1 uncultured Bacteroidales bacterium
ACTCTTTACGTTTATCAAAGAATTATCAGAAGCAAATGCTTTTGCCCGTCCACATGACATTTCTAATGCATTAATCACTGAATTATTGTAGGAATGAAACTCACCTGCAAAGGCCTTCCCTTTTAAGCTTATTTTTGAATTCTTTTGACTTTCGCAATACATTAATTTTGTAAGAAATTCTGCATTTACCTGTATATTCTGATAAGTGTATAACCTCAGTATATCAACTATTCCGGAAAGGTCAACCTCGCCTTCACCTTTCAAAATGATATTACATTCATTACCATTAATATATATCGTAGATTTTTTTTTCGAATAATTTTCTACATACAATTTTTTTAACCATAAATTTGTAGGTGTAATAATGCTGGCGTTTTCGTATAGTTTTACAGTATCTATTGCAGGCATTACAACATCTACATAAATGAATTCATTTTCAAATAATTTACCGGCATCAATAACGAGACAACGATTGTTTACTTTAATACTACTGAATACATCTTTGATTGCTATTCTGTCACCTTTAAAAGTTATCCCGAAAAACTGATCCTGCCGTATTGAAACAATTACATTTCCTGAAGCTTTAATCGAGGTAAAACCAGGAATGGTATCGGCAAAAGAAATTTTATATGCATGCTTAGGCTGCGAAAACAATCCTGTATATGAGCTAAAAAACAGGATTAATGTGAATAATTTCAATATTGTTGTGTTAGGGACACATAACCTCTTTTTTATTGATATATACGTATTTAGATTAAAGTTGTTTCGTTTATCAATAAAATATTACTCTTAATCAGCAATAGCAATATGTTAACTTTTTTACCAAAAAAATGAATTTCTTTTTAATTCTTAAAATACTCACTATATTTACATATTATATCTGCAATTATGAATATCTTTAATAATAAGGAAATAGCACAGGTCTATGATAATTATTACAATACTCCAACCGGGAAACAAATAGATATACTCGAAAAGAAAGCCATAACTTCCTGTTTGGAAAAAATCAACTCGAAAGAGCTATTGGAATTAGGGTGTGGCACCGGACACTGGACTTCTTTCTTTTCAGAATTACATTTTAAAATCACAGCCATTGATATTGCAGATTCAATGCTTGAAATTGCCAATAAAAAGAATATTCCTGATTGTAACATACAAAAAGCAGATGTGAATCATTTACCTTTTGAAAACGAAAGTTATACACTAGCAGCAAGTATAACTATGCTGGAGTTTGTTGATGATATGGATCAAGCTTTAAAAGAAATATTCAGAGTTATAAAACCTGATGGATATTTGGTTTTAGGTTGCCTGAACATGGATTCTGTTTTAGGAAAAACAAAAGATTTTGATTCAACTTTTAAACATGCACGTTTTTTGACAAAGGAAGAATGGAATAAAAAGCTTAGTTTATACGGTAAAACAGAAATTATAGAGACTGTATTTCTTGATAAGAACTTCAAATTGACATCAGAAAATAATGTGAACGGTTCATTCTTAGCTATTAAAGTTCAAAAAGCATAAATATGAACATTACGGTTGAAATAAGTTATTATCCTTTACAAGACAAAGCAAACGAAGCAATATCACTTTTCTTGCAAAAGTTAGAAAATGTAAAAGATCTTGATTACACGATACAAACCATGAGCACTTTGCTAATTGGAGATTACCATGAAATTATGACTTTTCTGACCAAAAACATGTTTATGATAATGGAGCAATTTCCATCCGTATTTGTTTTAAAAATTTCTAATAGCTGCCCGTTTTAATGCAACCAAAAAAGAACATATTCACGTCATTGCAACATATGAAGTCAAAACTTGTATTTTTATTCATTATTCTTTTAGTTTCTTGTAAGAAAGATGACTTAAAACCATCGTGGGACAGCGATATGCTTTTGCCATTAGCATTTTCGACTATTTCCATCAACGATATTCTTGCCGACAGTATAAGGCAGGTTAATTCAGACAGCAGCATCTCGCTGATTTATCAAAGTGATTTGGCTTCTATAACGTTAGATACTATTGCGAAAATTCCTGATTCAAGTTTTCAATATACAGTCAGTTTAAATAAGATAGCATTAAATCCTTACAACTTTGATTACAGAGTTTCTATGGGCGATATTGCCAATAAAGACAAAGAAATAAACGGCAGCTCCAGTTCTATTTATACGGCTATTATGACTGCACATAACACTGGTCAACCTACTTCCATTGCTTCATTCGGACCTTATGATTTTGATAGTGTAGAAATCAATACAGGCAATTATTTTAAATATATTTATGTTCGACAAGCTACTATAGAAATAACCATAAATAACCAATTACCGGTTCCGCTTTCAGATATTCAGTTTAATCTTACCAAGCAAAGTACCAACGAAGTTCTGATTAATGACGGTTTTACCATGACTCCGCCCAATAGTCAGCAGACAAGAACGGCTTCATTGACAAATGTTGTTTTAGACAGTCTCTTAATGGCAGCTATTACTGTTTCATCTCCGGGTTCCAGTATCCCTATTACGATAGACACAAGCCAATCTGCAACAGCAACTATTACGATTAAGGACTTACAGATTGACTCTGCTGTAGCACGTTTTCCTTCGCAGGAAATATTAAAATATAATCAAAACCTGGTATTTAACATTCCTGATAGTGTTCAAATTACAGAAGCATGGATAAAACAAGGTAACCTGAAACTTGATTTCTATAATACTATAAAACAAAATATTCATCTTGACTTCTCATTACCGGCAGCACTGAAAAACGGACAACCTTTTACCATGAATATTACCATTCCTGCTTCAGACGGGGTGAATCTTTCACATGTTTCTACCATTGCAGATTTTACTGGATATAAAGTTAGATTTCGTGGACTTCATGATTTTGAACTAATTCAGGGGGATTTGAATAATAACAACTACATTGACCCGGATACGGTCAATGCTCTGTATTATAATCTTCGTGCAAGTATTGATTCCACAGGTGAATTCATTACACTAACCAAGAATGACAGCATCAGTGCTACCTGTCAGTTCGAAAATGTTATTCCTGATTACATAAAGGGCTTTTTCGGTTATAAAGAGGTGACTTTTGATTCTACCATTGACTATACCTTAATAAAAAACCTTCAGGTAGATGATCTGCACTTCCAGCAGGCAAATTTTTCAATCTCTTTAGAAAATCAGATTGGGACAACAGCGAAAGCTTATGTAAATAGCTTAAAAGCGACCAATACCGGAAATAACCAAAATGAAATTCTACAGGGTTCTGTATTACAAACGCCTTTCAGTTTATCGAAACCAAGCGATCCATTAAGCACCGGTATTGACGTTGTGCCAACTTTAAGTTCTTTCAGTGTAAATAGCCAGAATTCAAATATTCAGGATTTAATCAGTATTTTACCCAACAAACTTGATTTTTCGTTAAAAATGAAAGTAAACGATGGACAGACACTGCCCTCTCCTGCTTCTGCCAATGATTTTGTTTATTATGGCGATAAGGTAAAGGCAAAACTGAATGTAGAAGTTCCATTATCGTTTTATGCCAATAATCTGGTTTTGTGCGATACTGTTCAACCAAATTTTTCCAATGTCGATATTGATAATATTAATTACGGAAATATCATTTTAAATACAGGTAATTATTATCCTATTGACCTGAGTGTGACTATTTATATGCTTGATGAGAATAAAATAATTTACGACTCTTTGCATACCACGCCTGTACTGATTCATGCGGGATTAGTAAGCGCAACTACTCATAAAGTGAATGTTCCCAGAAATGATAAAAATACCTTACCTCTTTTAAAACCAAAATTACAGCATTTTCTCGATTCAAAATATCTTGTATTTAAAGCTGTTTTCAATACAAAACCAACTTCAAGTCATATAAAAATATATGACTACTACACTATCAGTTTTAAATTGATCGGAGATTTTAATTACCATATTCAGAAATGAGAAGCACTTGCATAACAATATTATTTTTAATTATTTACTATTTTACAGATGCTCAAAACAGCTATCTTCTACTTTCAAATTGTCCTGATTCAATAGGAAGCAACATCAGTTTTAATTCCAGTTATACAATTCAAACAAATGGATTCTCCGGTAAATTAATTAAGGCAATAAGACAAAGCGAATATTTGTCGAATGATTTAAAAAAATCGAATCCGGTTAAAAACTACAATTATGTAAATTACGATTTGAAAGAAGAACTTTCTTTTTTTCATATGCCGGATACTTTGTTTGGAATGGAAAATACAGGTTTGCATGTCGGAATTTCATATGAGCAATGGTTTGTCGGCTCGTTCAATAAAAATTTATACAATTTAATTGCTTTTGGAAATAAAGAATTTGCAGGTAAAGAAGCTGATTTGTCGAAAAGTCTTTTTAAATATTTAAATTATGGTA
>CAZDUU010000242.1:0-4392 GCA_964508675.1 uncultured Bacteroidales bacterium
AAAAAGGCAGAAAAATTTTGCTGTCTTTTTTGTTTGTTTTAAATAATAAAATATTTATATATGATAATTTGAATTGGAACATGGTATAAAAAAATTTTGAAGTTTCGTGAATTTTTTCTTACTTGCATATTCAATTGACAAAAATATTACTATGGTGTTTTACAGGATTTTACGAAAATCAGCATGGCCTGTTTTAGGAATGTTAGCTTTATCTGCACTGCTTTTTTCATGTGGTGGTGATACTAAAGACGATCAGGTGGATGATAAAATACAGAAAAGCATTGATTCAAATGCTTCAACGTTAATTAAATTTGATAACACACTTTTTAGCATGCCTTCTCCTTACGAAATAGCTTTTTTAGTTAAAAGAGCCAATCTTGAGTATAATAAAGACATGCTAAACCCATATAATAAATCACATAATTATGTGACTAATTTTGACAAAGCTCTAAATATGGGTATTTATGGTTCTGATTTAGGATATTTAACACTTTATGAACAAAACTCTGATGCAATCCAATACTTTTCTGTTGTTAAAATTCTGTCTCAGGAATTGAATATTGAAAATGCTTTTGATAAAAAAACGGTTAACAGAATCGAGTCAAATATTGGAAATAAAGACTCTTTGATGTTCATCGTTTCTACTTCATACAGAAAAGCGGATCAGTATTTAAAAGATAATAACAGAAATGATATTGGTGTTTTGGTATTAGCCGGTGGTTGGGTAGAAAGTACCTATGCCCTGACTCAATTAGCAAAGCAATCAAAAAAAACAGAAATCCTGACGCGTATTGCTGAACAGAAACACCCGCTCGATAATTTGATTAAACTCTTGTCTCCTTATTACAATAATTCAAAAGAATATGCAGAATTAACAGACAAGTTAATTGATTTAGCTTACGATTTTGATGGAATTGACATGACTTATACATATGCAGCTCCTACAGTTGATGAAAAAAATAAAATGACGGTTATCAATAGTAAATCAGAAGTTAATTTTACTGACCAGCAGTTGAAAACTATAACCGAAAAAATTGAAAAAATCAGAAATAATATTGTAAAATAAAAAAACGAAAATATGAAAAGAGTAAAATTAACCATAATTGCACTGTTCGTGGCCATTTTGAGTGGGAGTTTATTTGCTCAAAGCGATGTTACCCTTTCATTATGTTCTAAATATATTACCCCGCCTTTTATTTCAGACGGACAGGTTTACAAAGCCCTAGTTACCGGAGACGAAATAGCCGAATTCCATATTACCTTTTACGGTGGCACAACGTATCGTATTTCAGCAGCAACAGGTCAAACAGAAGGAAATTTAATTTTTTCTGTGTACGACAAAGAAAGACATTTGCTTTTTACAAACAGGGATTATAAAAATTCTACATACTGGGATTTTAAATTTACATCTACGATTGATTGTATCATTGAAGCAGAATTAGATCCTTCTGCAAGAAATGGTTCGGGATTAGTTAATATGCTAATCGGGTTTAAACAACAATAATCTTTGGAATGCATAAAACACAAAATACATGGGCATTGTATCTGTTTGCAATGCCTTTTTTATTTAAAAGGAGATCGTTATGAGTGAACGAATATTAAAAGCGCTGATGCAGTTGTTTGCAATTATTGCCAGACCTGACAGTAATTTGGCTGAACGGAGGCAGGTCGTTGGTTCGTTTCTTAAACAACAATTAAATACAGAATTGGTAAATGAATATCTTGACGTTTTTGATGAATTTTACCGACAATATCAGGTGTCAGATGAGGACTCTACAAAAAAGAAAAAACGTATTGCCGGAAGCTCTGTTAAGGTTCTGAAAATTTGTACGGCAATTAATGAAGAGCTGACTATCAAACAGAAAGTAATCGTTTTAATCCGGCTCTTTGAATTTATCAAATCAGACTCTGAAGAAATAACCGAACAGGAAATTGAATTTGTTGAAGCCGTTTCTGATACATTTCTGATTCCTCACGAAGAATTTGTCCGTTTAAAAGCGTTTATATTATATGGTTACGAAACAATACCCAACTCTTCAAGAATACTCGTTGTAGACAGTCATAAAGACTTCGAACATCCCAAAGTAAAACATTTATACAGAGAAGCATTCGAAGGACAGATTCGTTTTTTTCATATCCGTACAGCAAATTTATATCTTGTTCGTTATTTGGGCGAAAAAGAATTATTCCTCAATAGTCAGCTTTTACAACCTCAGAAAGTTTATGTTCTTACTCCCGGAAGCACATTAAGAGCCTCCACCAAATTCTTGCCGATTTATTATTCTGATATTATTGCTATCTATAACGAACAATTATCCGATTCAAGAATTTTATTTGAAGCCAAAGATATTGAGTACCAGTTTAAAGGCGGCGAAATAGGCCTTCATAAAATGAATTTCTTTGCAGAATCTGGTAATATGGTAGGAATTATGGGAGCCAGCGGCGCAGGAAAAACTACTTTATTAACCGTTCTGAATGGTACCTTCCAGCCAACCGGAGGAGATGTGCTGATTAACAATAAAAGCATTTACGACGAGACTAATAAAGAACTCGAAGGGCTTATCGGATACGTATCACAAGACGATTTACTGATAGAAGATTTAACCGTTTTTCAGAATCTTTATTACAATGCAAAACTTTGTTTCGACAATCTGAACGAATTCCAGATAATTCGTTTGGTACTGAGAACATTGCAGAATCTTGGGCTTTACGAAATCCGCGATATGAAAGTTGGATCTCCATTGAATAAAAAGATTAGCGGTGGACAGCGTAAACGTCTTAATATTGCACTCGAACTTATCCGTGAACCGGCAATCCTTTTCCTCGATGAACCTACGTCGGGCCTATCTTCCCGTGACTCTGAAAATATTCTCGACTTACTCAAGGAACTTTCATTTAAAGGGAAATTGATATTTGTCGTAATTCACCAGCCCTCATCAGAAATTTTCAAAATGTTCGATAAACTTTTGATACTAGATACGGGTGGCTATCTGATTTACGACGGGAATCCGGTTGAGTCCATCATGTACTTTAAATCAAAGACACATCAGGCAAACTGGAGCGAAAGCGAATGCCCTACCTGTGGTAATGTTAATCCCGAACAGATTTTTAATATTGTAGAAACACCGGTACTTGACGAATACGGAAATCCCACCCGCACGCGTAGAATTGCACCAATTGAATGGCATCGCCATTTTAAAGATGCGGACGAGTTTAACAATAATATCGAAAAACCTCAAATAGACACAACATTTAAAATACCGAAGATATTTTTTAAAATACCCGGTAAAATAAAACAATTCAGGATTTTTGCTATTCGCGATACCTTGGCTAAACTGGCAAATAAACAATACCTTATTATCAACCTGCTTGAATCGCCGTTTCTGGCATTCATGCTTTCTTTTATTATTCGCTACTACAGTGTAGATGTTGCCAACGAATCAGGCTATACGTTCAGCGAAAACAGCAATATCCCGGTTTATCTTTTCATGTCCGTTATTGTTGCCATTTTTGTCGGATTGACCGTAAGTGCCGAAGAAATTTTCCGCGATAGAAAAATTCTGAAACGTGAAAAATATCTGCACCTGAGCTGGGGAAGCTACCTGTATAGTAAAACTTTTATTTTGACCATGCTTTCTGCATATCAGGCAGCTGCGTTCGTTGTTGTGGGAAATACAATTCTTGGAATTAAAGATATGTACTGGCAATACTGGCTGGTATTGTTTATTACATGGCTTTCGTCAAACCTGATGGGGTTAAATATTTCAGATGCATTTAACTCTGCAGTTACTATTTATATTTTAATACCTTTCCTTGTAATCCCGCAGTTGATATTAAGCGGTATTATTGTGAAATACGATAAACTTAACCCCGATATCAGCAGCCCGAGTTCTATTCCTTTCTACGGACAGATAATTACTGCGCGGTGGTCCTACGAGGCGTTGGCGGTTTACCAGTTTAAAGAGAATAAGTACGAAAAACAATTTTATTCATATGATAAGATTACGAGCTATGCCAATTTCAGGAAAGACTATTGGTTACGCTCACTGATGAATAAAATTATTGATATCAGGATGTACAAAAAAGACCCGGCTAAGAAACAGGTTATCGAAGACGCAATTCTCTTAATTCAAAACGAAGTCAAAGACGAAATTAAGAAAAATAAAAAAATAAAGTGTCCGATAGATGTTGGTAAGCTGACTTATCAGAATATTGATGAAACTAAACTTTCAATGTTGGATGACTATTTTAACAAGCTTAATCGTTTTTATATCGATAAGTTTAATAAAGCCAGCAAAGAAAGAGATATTCTAATGAGTTCATTGCAGGATACAAAAGAGAAAAAAGATGCTTTTGTAAAGCTGAAAAAAGATCAGTTTAACGATAACCTCA
>CAZDUU010000243.1:0-4390 GCA_964508675.1 uncultured Bacteroidales bacterium
CCTGAAGGAACTAATATTAATTATGGAGGCGAGTATGAGGCACAGGGAGAGGTATTTGTGCCAATGGGTATAGCTTTAGGAGTTAGCATTATATTAATTTTCTTCATCTTATTGTTTCAGTTTAAAAAAATTAAACTTTCACTTTTAATTATGTCTACAATGCTTTTAACACTATTTGGTGCAGCAGTAGGCATAGTTTTAATGGATTACTCATTCAGTGTGACTGCTTTTGTCGGAATAACCAGTCTGTGTGGTATGGTAGTTCGCAATGGCATTATTTTAATAGACTACGCAGTTAAATTAAAAGGGAGAAATAAAATGCTTACAAAAGAAGCCGCATTAAAATCAGGGAAGCGACGTATGAGGCCAATATTTCTAACTTCAGCGGCAGCGGCAGTTGGTGTTATTCCCATGATAATAAGTCGCTCTCCACTGTGGGGACCTTTAGGTACTGTTATTTGTTTTGGCCTGCTTGTTTCCATGATCTTAACTCTTTATATCCTTCCAATTTTGTATTCAATTATTTATAATGATAAAAAGAAAAAACGAAATTTCTGGTCAATTCCTCATGTAAATGCCTTGTATGTACTACTAATAATAATACCTTTATTCATGTCTAAAGCACAAGCCCAATCACTAAGCCTCGATTCATGCAAAAAACTGGCATTGCAGAATAATACAAAAATAAAGAACAGTTATCTTGAACTAAATGCCTCAAAACAAATAAAAAAGGAAGCTGTTACAAAATATTTTCCGAACATCAGTGCCAGTGGAATGACATTCAGATTCAAAGAACCATTGGTCAAATTTGACATGCAGAGCTTCAACCTTCCAGTTTATAACGGAAATCCTGCAACTCTCATGACAGCTACCGAATTTGCATATTTCCCGGGGTTATCCATTTCTATGTTAGATAAAATGACCACAGGAGCAATAACAGCTACACAACCAATTTTTGCAGGAGGCCGGATTTATTACGGGAACAGACTTGCTCATCTGGGAATAGAAGTCAGTGAAAAAAAATTAACGATGTCAAAAAATGAAGTTCTTTATAGCACTGAAGAACAATATTGGTTAATTGTTTCGTTATATGAAAAAATGAAGACCGTTGATACATATAATCAACTTTTAGATACTTTGTACAGAGATGTAAATAATGCTTATAAAGCCGGACTGATAAGCCATAATGATGTACTAAAAGTCACACTAAAGCAAAGTGAGTTAAAAATAAATAAACTCAAACTCGAAAACGGAAAAAAACTTGCTTTGATGTCGTTTTGTCAAAATATCGGAATTGAATATGACTCTCTCTTAATCTTGACTGATTCAGCCATTTTCGAAATAAATCCAATAAACCTTTTTACAAATCATCAGGAAGCTTTATCAAACAGAGCAGAATATCAACTCGTTACGGAAGCAATCAGAGCAGAAAAACTGCAATCAAAATTAAAGAGAGGAGAATATCTGCCCGAAATAGCAGTCGGAGCTTCTGTATATGCATATAATATGAATGATGAATGGGAAAAAAGCTCTATGGTTTTTGGCTCAGTATCCATTCCAATAACAAGTTGGTGGGAAGCTTCGCATAGCTGCAAAGAACATAAAATTAAAGAGCAAATAGCACAAAATAACGCCGACAATACTGCCGAACTACTTACTCTACAAATGGAAAAAGCATGGACCGATTTACAGGAAGCATTTCAACAAATTCAACTTTCCAAAGAGGCCGTGAAACAAGCCGAAGAGAACTTAAAAATCACATCAGACAACTATCATTCAGGTGTTGTTGGTATTTCTGATTTATTAGAAGCACAATCCATTGTGCAGAAATCTAAAGACAATCTTACAGAAGCCAGTTGCTCTTACCAGGCAAAGGTTGCAAAATATCTACAAGTAACAGGAACCGGAATAAAGGAATAGATTAACTCTCAATAGTTTAAATAAAAAAATAATAAGGGACATATCTAACATTTTTAGAGCTAGTGTATTTTACAAATACAAAATTATATACTTTTGCTAAAAAATTGTTAGATGTTGAAAAAGATACTTGGGTTTAAGCTAATTTATTTTCTTATTGTATTTCATATTTTACACTTACACTCAAAATCTCAAAATGTAGATATAAGACTTTTAAGAGAAATAAATGTTGAACGAAATAAGAACCTTGACGGAACTTTTAAGTTTATTACGAACACGAGGGGATTTGTTTCCAGTGGAGTTATTGCAGGAATGGTAACCTATGCTTTAGTTAAAAAGGATAGTTCTACTTTTCGTAAAACATTAACCGTTGCTTCCAGTCTTTTAGTTACCTCAGCTATTACTGTAGCTTTAAAATATAGTGTAAACAGAGATCGCCCCTATGTAAGATATCCTGAAATTGAAAAGCTATCATCTGGTGGAAGTGCGTCCTTTCCATCTGGACATACCTCCGAGGCTTTTAGCACGGCAACTTCGCTTTCACTGGAATGTCCGAAATGGTATATTATAGCACCGGCTATGACTTGGGCTTCAGCAGTCGGATATTCACGAATGCATCTGGGCGTACATTATCCCAGCGATGTTTTAGCAGGTGCTATTATCGGAAGTGGATCTGCTTTTCTATGTCATTGGCTGAATAAAAAAATAAACATACAGGGAAACATGTTCCAGTGGCTCATTGATATAGATAAACAATGGTTTTTGGCGATAAACTCGCTTAACAGTCCATTCTGTGATGAAATCATGTATTGGGTCAGCGAAAAATTCACATGGCTGCCTCTATATGCCTTTATTATCTATTTAGCTGTAAGAAAGTATAAAAAACATTCATGGAAAGTTATTCTATTAATGGTTTTAACGCTTGTTCTTACTGATCAGATTTCGGTCCTGATAAAAGACTTTGTAATGCGCCCCAGGCCTTCGCACACTCCATTCTTCGGGACTATAGTGCATCTAAATCATGGAATAGCAGGAGGAATGTATGGCTTTGTTTCGTCACATGCTGCCAATACATCAGGTTTAGCAAGCTTCATTATTTTCTTAAACTTTTTTCAAAGTAAAGCAGCTAAAATATTAATGATTCTTTGGGTACTGCTGGTATCCTACAGCAGAATCTACAACGGGCTTCACTATCCTCTGGATGTTTTCGCAGGAATATTTTTAGGAATTTTTATCGGATTTTGTACAAGTTATGCAACAAAAATTGTAATTTTGAAAAATAAAAAGTATTAATCTTAAATCATAATTTTATGGAAATATTACACGTATCAGCATTAGAAGTTCTCGATTCAAGAGGAAATCCCACCGTCGAAGCATCCGTTATTTTAGATGACGGCAGCATGGGAAATGCAATGGTGCCGAGTGGCGCATCAACCGGCGAAAGAGAAGCAACCGAACTACGCGACGGGAACAAGAAAAGATACCAGGGTAAAGGTGTTTTAAAGGCAGTCAATAATGTAAATACAACTATAGCTGATGAATTATTAAACGGATATTTTCAAAATCAGCGCGAACTCGACAACTTTTTAATTGAACTTGACGGAACTCCCAACAAATCAAAATTAGGAGCCAATGCTATTTTGGCTGTTTCTATGGCTTTTGCAAGAGCTGCTGCCACCAGTAAAGGTATTTCATTGTATGAATATCTGGGTGGTATTAATGCACATATTCTTCCGGTTCCATGTATGAACATTATCAATGGCGGAAAACACGCTGACAACAGTGTGGATTTTCAGGAATTCATGATTGCACCGCACAATGCGCCCAATTTTGCTGAAGGAATCCGCATGGGAATCGAAGTTTTCCATACATTAAAAGACGTTTTGAAGAAAAAAGGATATTCAACCGGTGTTGGTGATGAAGGTGGTTTTGCACCCAATCTGAAATCAAACGAAGAAGCCATGGAAGTGATCCTCGAAGCCATTACAAAAGCAGGTTTAAAACCCGGTAAAGATATTAGTATCTGTCTCGATCCGGCTGCCAGCGAAATGTGGGATAATGGTAAATATGTAATGTTCAAAAGCACTAAAAAAGCAGTTACTTCTGACAATATGATTGCATTGTGGGAAAAATGGGTTAAAGATTATCCCATTATCAGTATTGAAGACGGATTAGCAGAAAATGACTGGGACGGATGGAAAAAATTAACCAAAGTGCTTGGTAATAAAATAGAACTGGTTGGTGACGATTTATTCTGTACCAATGCTGCCATTTTAGAAAAAGGTATTAAGAGTAAAGCTGCTAATTCAATTCTTATCAAGTTAAATCAAATTGGAACAGTAACAGAAACGTTGGACACTATTGATATGGCATTCAAAAATAATTATAATATTTTTGTATCACACCGCAGTGGCGAAACAGCCGACACCTTTATTGCCGATTTAGCTTTGGCAACAAGTTCTGGAAAAATCAA
>CAZDUU010000244.1:0-4374 GCA_964508675.1 uncultured Bacteroidales bacterium
GGTGAATGCTACTATTTCCTATTCGTATGTGCAGCAGATATTTCTTTCGCTCAGGAATGAGGACTTTTTTGTGAAACAAACAGGCGTTATGCCTTCTCAAACCATTAATACCATTCCGCGATACTGGTACAATGCTGATTTTAATTACAAAAAATATATGGTTCCCGGCGTACTGGTGATGCTGGTAACGCTTATCAGTTTTATGCTGGGTGCATTGAATATTGTACGCGAAAAGGAAATAGGAACTATAGAGCAATTAAACGTTACACCGATAAAGAAATACCAGTTTATTATCGGGAAACTGCTTCCGTTCTGGATATTGGCTATTTTTGAACTCATATTAGGACTTGCCATTGGTAAATTGGTGTACGACATTCCTTTAGCCGGAAGCCTGCCGTTGCTCTTCGCTTTTTCGGGAGTATATATGATAGTATTGTTGTCCATGGGTTTGTTTGTCTCGACTTTGGTTGATAATCAGCAACAGGCAACCCTGGTTTCGTTTTTCTTTCTCATGGTTTTTATTCTTTTGAGCGGTTTATTTACCAGTCTCGAAAGTATGCCGCATTGGATTCAATATATCAATAAAATAAACCCGTTGGCTTATTATGTCTCCGTAATGCGAATGATCTTGCTCAAAGGAAGCGGATTTGTAGATATTTTGCCACATTTTATTTCCATTTCTGTTTTAGCCGTGGCTGCTATGGCATTGGCCGTATTTAGATACCGGAAAACGTCGGGTTAGACTGAATTTATTGTTGTAATGACATCTCCATTTTTCCCGTCATGACAGGCTTGAACTGTCATCTCTTTCTTAAGATGAGTGGATTTTGTTTTACAAGAAATTGTTCCGTGTCAAGCACGGAATGACGTTTTGAAGTGGTTGTGTCCCGTCATGATAGGCTCGAGTATGAGATTTGGTTATATAATACTTTTTTATGATTCGGATAAAATGTTGTAAAGATCAATATTCAAGTAAATTATTTCCTTTCCAATCTTTTTAGGAATTAAAACACCTGATTTTTCAAGCTGTTTAAGGTATTTCTTAGCAGTGTTAAGACTTTTAACATTATTATCTAACAATTTCTTAGGACTTATATATGGCTGTTCAAAAAGTTTCTCGATAAATTCTTTTCTTATTGATGGATACTTTTCATTAACCAGTTCTGAAATTTTTGAAAATAACCTATCAATTTCTTCAATCTTACTTATTGTGTACTTAGAGGTTTCTTCAATTGCTTTTAGCATATAAATGATCCAGAAATTCCACCTTTTTAGAGTTGTTACATTTTTTAGAAGTTCATAATACTCATCTTTTTTCCTTATGATATATGCGCTTAAATAGAGAATTGGAACTTCTAACAGCTGCTTTTGAATCATTAATAGAATGCTTAAGATTCTTCCGGCTCTTCCGTTTCCATCTCTGAATGGGTGTATGGCTTCAAATTGATAGTGTGAAATTACAATTTTCAGCAGGGGATCATACGGGTATTTTAAATCATTGTTAATGTATTCTATCAGATTATTTAATTTCTGCTGTAATACTTGTGTGCCTCTTGGCGGAGTATAAACCACTTCGCCCGATAAATTTTCTTTTCCTCGTTTAAGAATTACAGTTTCAGTTTGCGGTGGTCTTATACCATCATTAACCTGCTTAATTTCCTGGTAAATATTTATCAGTGTTTCAATGGTTAACTCTTGATTAGTTACAATATCATTATATCCTTTCCAAAGCGCTTGCCGATACCTTAAAACTTCCTTAGCATTTCCCTTTAGCTCGTATTCACTAATTGTGAGTGCTTTATAGAGTTCATCATCTGTTGTGAAAATATTTTCAATTTCAGTACTTGCTTTTGCTTCTCTGAGCGCAATGGTATTCACAAGCATTGATTGATTCGGTAGTTTTTTTGCAATTCCCTTTAGCTCGGCAAGAGCTTTATTTGCATTGTTTAATGCTTTGAGAACCTCTTTGGTTTCGACCTTATCGTCATCTGGTGGAAGAAAAGGTAAACTATTATAAGGTTTATTTCTATCGTAGGGTTCAATTTGGATTGACATAAATTTTTCTTTTTGTCAAAAATACACAAATATTGACAAAAACAATATTTTTCTGTCAAATTATTTAATTTAATCCACTTTTTTGTCAATAATGTTCGATAATTGACAGATAGATCAGTTTTTAACATAATGGATGTTCCACGATAAATAGGTACAAGTAGTCTAAAAAACATTTTTGTACCAGCGATTTGTTTGAATGTTCGTTGCAAACAAGTATGAGAGGGTGCTGAGTTCCGTCATGACATCTCGTCAATATGTTGACGAGACTATCATCTCACTTTTTTCGTCATGACAGGCTTGACCTGTCATCCTCTTTCTTGAGGTGAGTAGATTTTGTTTCACAAGAAATTGTTCCAAATCAAGTTTGGAATGACGTTTTAGAGTGCATGTGTTACAGGTCATTTTTTATCGCTTGTATATTTGCTTCTCTCTCAAACGAGTACGTGTTACTTTTCAAATTACAAAGCTCATAAAGTTGTAATGCCTTCGCAAGATATTTTTTCGAATTAGTTGTTTTTCCGCTGAACCCTATTTGAGAAACACATTTTGCCAGAAGTTCTATATTATCCACATTAAAACCTTCGAAAGAGCATACATATTCGTTTGACGCTTCTTTGTCTGAATCCAAAAATTTATCAAGGTCAAATTTTGTTTCATTGAACAACATTACTTTTGCGGTTTCAATTTGATTTTCAATATTTGTTGCAAAACTTTCTTTACCTCCAAAGATTTTTTGTCGAAAAGCATTGAGAATCAATCCTATTTTGTTGATCTCTCTCATTAGATAGTCTTTCTGTTCCATTTTTATTGTCTTTTGACTACTGTTCCTAAAATGCTTTTTTAACGCCTGCGGCTAGGCACAGTGTGGGAATTCGTGTAATGTATCAAATCAGGGTGTAAAAAAACGTTGCAAGCGAGCGCGCCGAAAACCCTACAATCAGCACCTACATTGCGCTTAGCCGTTGTTATGTGGCGTAAATCATTCATTCTTAATTAAATTAATCGTTCCTTTTACAAATCCTTTTTTATCTCCCTCTGACGATATTAATAAATCTCCATTTTCATAAAAAGATAATCCTTCTGGTTTATAGTATGTTTCTGCGGACAATGGAATTATGTTTATCAATTGTTTGTCCTTGTATATTGCAATAAACCTGTCGGAAGCAGACAATACATACATTTCTTTAGTTTTCGGGTGAATTGCAATTGATGAAGGATTAAAAAGAATTTTTGTAATTCTTAATTCAGAATAATTTTGAGTTAAAAACTTAGATAAATCATCAATGTTTATTTCAAGATAAGGTTCAATTTTATCTAAGTTATTCGCTTTTACTCTATAAATCATCCGTTTTGATTCAACATGATTGACTAAAGCATCTTTACATGCGATGTAGATATACCCATCACTAAAACAAATCCCCTCGATATTCAAAGAATTTATCTGAAGCATGGTTTGTGATGTTTTTGTTTTATTTTTAAAATCGTACACAAATAAATTCCCGTCACTTCTCAAAACATAAACAATATTTTTATTGATAGCTAAATCTTCAAAATCGCCAATATCAGTAAATCGATGAGAATTTGAAATTTCTTGTTTTTTTAAATCATATTCGAATATGGAACCGATTTCATCTTGAATACAGTAAATAATGTTTTCAGAACTTAATGCTATACCCGACACTTCTTTCAATAAATCGGGCATCTCATACACGCTATCGGGTTTATGAAATTTATATTTTGCAGATTTATACATTGTATTCCTTTCAACAGCATTAAAATCGAGCGTTGAAGAAATATCTATTGGTTTTATTTTAAACCACTTTCCGTCGTTTGTAAAATACAAATTTTGCTCAATTCCGTCTTTTAATATTTCAACTTTCAGAAAAGTCGTGTCATTTGTTTTAACTTGAGAAACCTCGTCAAGTGTCCAACCTTGATATTTTTTTTCAAGTTTGCGATTAATTTTGTCTAAAGGGATTTCATTAAGGTTTACAGAGTGTTCACGAAACAACAATGTATTATTTCTTATGCCTATTTCATAGCGTTTACCATCGCATAGATATTCAACTTCAACATATCCGTCTGTAGTAGATTCAACTTCAATTATATCAGGTTTAGAACATTGCTCATATACTATTTTCATATAGTCTTTTGAGTCTGTTTCAACTTGCTTTTTCTCATTTGTCTGTCCGTGACATGCTGTCAATTGCAGACTTGCTAAAATAAATAATAATCGTTTCATTGTCTTTTCTTTTTTATGCCCCCTAACGGATTGGCGGTATGTTTTTGTTGCCGATTTCGAAGCACTGTCCTGTCAAG
>CAZDUU010000245.1:0-4342 GCA_964508675.1 uncultured Bacteroidales bacterium
TCCACTTCCAGGTATTACGCTGTTTAATTGTTTATACTTCTTGATATAATCGAGATAGACAACCTGAGTTTCAATCATGGTAGAAACGAAACGGAAATGATCATCAAATTGTCCGCTGATTAATATCCCTCGTGTATTATGACTGTAATGATTCTCTGAGTTATTGGAAAATGTTTCGTTTAAGATTGGATTTATATGTAACAGAAATTCTTTGTCTTTTAACTGAACAAAACTGTGATGAGCAAAGTGTCTGAAATATTTTTCATTTGTATAGTCAATGCTTAAAACAGAGTGGAGAATAATTGAATCATACATTAAATTGTTTTGACAGGCAGGTAAAAAGCCATTATGTGAAGAGGAATCTTCTTTTTGATATTTATAATCGACTTTCTGCTTTTCGGGCCAACAAAATGATAATGGAATTTCCTGTGCATGTGAATTAAAAAAGGCAAAAATGATGATTAAAGTAAGCAGTATTCGCATTATACTTTTTTTTGTGCTAATTTTTTTTTGCTTTTACTGCTTAGAATCCAGGTGAAAATTAATGATAATGAAAGTAATGTAAATCCTATCCAGTAATTTCCATATTTATGAAGTGCAAATGCTGTAATAATAAGAATAAGTGAAAAAAATGAAAGAATTAAAGTTGCTTTTATATGCGAAAAACCAATATTTAAAAGCAAATGGTGCAAATGATTTTTGTCGGGTTTAAAAGGCGACCGACCTTTATATATTCTAATTGAAAAAACTCTTATTACATCGAACAATGGAAGAAAAATAATGGACATAGCTAAAGTAGGTGCGGAATAAGATCTAAAAAATAGTTTTAAAGAAGGATGCAGATTGGTGTTAGTAAATTCAATGGCGAGCATCGACATTACCAAGCCGACAAGCATAGAGCCTGTGTCTCCCATAAATATTTTGGCCGGTGTTTTATTGAAATATAAAAAGCCCAATAAAGCCCCTGCTAAAGCAACTGATAAAATTGAATGTTGTATATTGGGATCAAAAAAGTAGAAATATATTCCATAAGCAAGAGATGATATTATTCCCATAGAAGCGGCTAATCCGTCTATTCCGTCAATTAAATTAAATGCATTAATGATAACTAAAACTGTAAATAAAGAAAAAACAACACTTACAAGAAAAGGTAATTCAGTAACACCAAATATTCCAAACCATGAACTTATTCTTAAATCTCCCCAAACAACTAAGATTAAAGCAGCAACCAATTGCCCAATAGCTTTTTTTAGTGGTGAGAGGCCAACAATATCATCTTTTATTCCAATAACTGCAATGACCAGACAAGCTGTTACTACGTATTGCAAATGCCAGCAATAAGCGAAATTTGTCCAAAACGACATGCTGAAAAAGAAGCCAAAAAAAATGGCAACACCACCTAATGTTGGAATACTGCTATGATGTAATTTTCTGGGATTGGGTTCGTCGTATAAGTGTTTCAGTTTTGCAACACTTATAATAGTAGGTATTGAAAGTGCCGAAGTCAATAATGAAGTAAGAAATGCAAATAAAATATTATACTCCTGCGACCACTCCATAAATAAAATTTCTTCAAATATACAAATTATTAAAATAAAGAACTGAATTTAGGTAAAAAGTCTTGGCATTTTGAGGGTATAAATACGCTAACTCGGGTTATTCGTCAAACGCTTCTTCCAGAATATTTATGTTTTTATATATTCAATTCATTTTGTAATGTATTTGTTTGCCGAAACGTGCAATATCATTATTTGATATATGCCTACAAATCTGTCTAAAGAACTCTCATTCTATTAACGAAAAAGAATTTTATGTTATAACATAAAATTCTTTTTCGTTAAAAAGTAAATGTTGTTAATTTATATTGCCCAAATTAACTCTAAAAGTGATTTTGAGTTTTCTATTTTAAAACACCCAGTTTTTTACCAACTCTTGTAAATGCATCAACACAGGCATCAATATGTTCAAATTCATGTCCGGCTGATAATTGTACACGAATACGTGCTAAGCCTTGGGGCACTACAGGATAATAAAATCCAATAACATAAATACCTTCATTCAATAATTCGGCAGCAAACTGTTGAGAAAGTTTTGCATCATAAAGCATTACAGCTACAATAGCAGATTGGGTAGGTTTAATATCGAAACCGGCTTTTTGAATTTTCTCCATGAAATACTTAACATTTGCATGTAGCTTATCCTGCAATTCATTCGTTGATGACATCATATTGAGCATCTCGATTCCGGCAGCTGTTACTGTAGGAGGAAGTGAGTTGGAGAATAAGTATGGACGTGAACGTTGACGAAGCATTTCAATGATTTCCTTGCGACCGGTTGTAAATCCACCGATAGCTCCACCAAATGCTTTCCCCAATGTTCCGGTTATAATGTCAACTTTTCCCCGGCAATTGTACTGTTCTGTAACTCCGCGACCTGTGTTCCCAACAACTCCTGCAGAGTGAGATTCGTCAACCATAACTAAAGCATTATATTTTTCAGCTAAAGCAATGATTTTATCCATAGGAGCAACATTTCCATCCATAGAGAAAACTCCGTCAGTTACTATAATGCGGAAACGTTGAGCCTGAGCTGCCTGAAGCTGACGTTCAAGGTCTTCCATGTCTGCATTATTGTAACGATAGCGAACAGCTTTACAAAGGCGTACACCATCAATAATGGAAGCGTGATTCAATGCGTCAGAAATAATAGCATCCTCTTCACCCAGAAGTGGTTCAAATACACCACCGTTTGCATCGAAAGCTGCAGCATAAAGAATGGTGTCTTCGGTTCCAAAGAATTCTGCAATTTTTTGTTCCAGTTCTTTGTGTAAATCTGTTGTTCCGCATATAAAGCGAACACTTGACATTCCGTAACCATGGCTGTCCAACGCTTTTTTTACGGCTTCTTTGAGTCTGCTGTTGTTTGATAAGCCTAAATAATTGTTGGCACAAAAATTCAGAACTTCTTTACCCGTATTAATTTTAATTTTTGCTCCCTGCGGGCCAACGAGGATGCGTTCGTTTTTGTACAAACCTGCATCTTTTATTTGTTGAATTTCTTTTTGTAAAAATGATTGAAAATTACCGTACATAAAATCTTACATTATAGGTTTAACTTTTGGAAAATTATAGTCGAAACGAATTTGTTTGGGTTTGTCAATGAAATATGATAAGAAATCGACATATTGTTCGCTGAATTGAAATTCTTCAGGTAAGTAGTATAATTCTGGAAGAGGTTTATTTCCAATATTGCCCATATCAATGGTGTCGGTATTATAAACTTCTAATTCCTGGTATGTTGATAGTTTTGATAAAACCGGCATACGTCCATAATCTTCACGAAGAATCAGATCGACAACTTTATCTGCTAACACACTTACCAGGCGACGATCGTAATTGCGACAATCGCCGGAACGTGCTAAATAACCCAAATTTTGGGCACGTGCATCAAGTTTGGTTGCCTTGCTTATTTCGCTGGCGATAACACCGCTGATTCCACCGAAGCGAGGATGTCCATATTCGTCAACTTCACTGCTGGCATACACAACGTCAACCTTGCCGGTTTTTTCTTCGTGCCAGCGTACTCCTTCGGCTACTGCTAAAAGCAGAAATTGTTTTTTTGATTTATGGTAAACTTCTTTTACTTTTTCAAATAATTCTAATTTACGTTCTTTAGTAATAGGCATTTCCGGAATTAAACATATTTCTGCGCCTCCCATTAAAGTAGCTCCAGTGAGCCATCCGGCATCACGTCCCATAACTTCAACAACCATAATACGTGAGTGCGATTCTGCTGTGGTAGCCAAACGGGTTACAAGCTCTGCTACTCCTTTTGCTGCAGAAGGAAATCCCGGACACATAACAGCTTCGATGAGTTCGCCATTATAGTTATGAGTTGTTTTAGTTCTCAGGTCATTATCAATGGTTTTGGGAAATCCGATGACCGGAATGCCTTCCATTTCATAAAGTTTTTTTGCAGCCCCGTTCGTATCATCACCCCCTATGCTAACTAATGCATCAATTTTGTATTTCTTTAAATTACTGATTATCTGGTCTACGCGCGAGGTGTCGCTTCCTGAGAAAGGATTTGTACGGCTACTGCGAAGAGCTGTTCCACCATAAACACCATCATATGGCTGATTGGTTAAATCTACGATATCCCCTTCTCCTAATAAACCTTTCCAACCTCTTCTTACACCATAAACTCTGAATCCTAAAGCAGAAACTCTGCTTTTTATTGCTTCAATACTTGCATTCAGTGCAGAGGTGTCACCGCCACCAGTTAATATTGCTAAGGTTTTTCCTTCGTAAGGACGCTTTGATAGTGCCATAATCGTTTAGTT
>CAZDUU010000246.1:0-4342 GCA_964508675.1 uncultured Bacteroidales bacterium
TGGGCACTGGAAGCAAGCAATAGTAAATTGTGGATTGCCGGCGATAATGGCCTTTGGCAAATGGACAAAACAGGAAATATTCGTTTGATAAGCAAGGAGTCCTATTCTGCTTTATCTTTTATTAATGAAATAAACAGAGTTCTTGCTGTCGGGACATCAGGATGCTTATGGACAGATGCTTTAAGTGGAAAAATTATTTTGAACATTCCCGAGATCAAAGCAGATGCTTATGGTATAGGATATACAAAAACGAATGAGAAAACGTATGAGTTCTGGATAGGTTCAAAAACGCAAGGCGTTAGTCAGTTGGTGATAGAGAACGATGTAAACAAAGGAATCGATTTTTTTCAGGGAACACAGGACGGATTACCCGACGAATGGATAAGTGCGTATTCATCCGGACAACACGTTGTATTTGGAACTTCTGCCGGATTTATGCGGTTTATCAGTCCTTCGGAGATTAATAAGTTGTCGGGCAATACTTCATCAGCTGAAGTACGTGGATATTTCGATATATTAAATTATCCCAAAAATGTTCAGGGTAAATCGGCAACTGCTTTTTTTGTAGATTCTGCTTCAGCATATGCTGCTTTAGATAACGGGGTTTACAGTATTGAAAAAGACAGCACTGCCGATAATACAGGATTTAAGACAGTTGATGTTGGCCGGATAAATACACTGCAAAAATATTCCGGATGGCTTTGGATAGGCGGAGATGATGGAATGGTCATTGCACGCTTGTCTGAGCTAAATAAAGAACGGACCAAGCAACCCGATTTTAATATCGGAAAAATTACAATAACAGGCGATTCGGTTTTGTGGTTTGGACAGATGCCTTTCACTCAAAAGGAAATAGCCTTACCCTATGAACAAAATTCAATTCAAATAGACTTAAATTCATTGTATATCGAAAATCAGTCAAAGCTTCTTTATTCCTGGAAATTGGAAAGCAATGATCAGGAAAACTTTTCAGCATGGACAAATGAACCGGTTATCTCACTTTATAATTTGAGAGAAGGGAACTATACACTAATAATTAAAGCAAAAAATGCGGAAGATAAAATTAATGAAAAAAGATTTTTCAATATCCGGATTTTTGCTCCATGGTATCGGACATGGTGGGCTTATATTTTATATGCATTGATTTTTATTTTGACTGTTTACCTCATTGTATGGCTTAATACACGACGACTGATAGCTAAAAACCGCAAATTGGAAGAAATTGTAAAAGTCAGAACGCAGGAAGTCGTTGAGCAGAAAGAAGAAATTGAACATCAGAAAACGACTATCGAACATATCCTAAAAGATTTAAACGACAGTATTTCATATGCACAGCGGATACAGGAAGCGCTTTTACCGTCGAGCGATATGATTGAAAGTATATTTCCCGATTCATTTGTTCTATACAAGCCCCGGAATATTGTAAGTGGTGATTTTTACTGGGCAGCGAGGGTTATTTTGTTCCATTCCTCCGGGGAGGATTTAGGTGAGGTCGTTATTATTGCCGTCGCAGACTGTACCGGACACGGCGTTCCGGGTGCTTTTATGAGCATGCTGGGCATTTCGTTTTTAAATGATATTGTGAAGAAGAAAGAAATAACGCAGCCTTCTGAAATTCTTAATATGCTGAGAACATACGTCGTGGAAGCGTTAAAGCAGTCCGTTGATTCAGGATCACAGAAGGATGGCATGGATATTTCACTCGTTGCCATTAACACCAAAACGTTGGGATGCCATTGGGCAGGAGCAAATAACCCGCTATATATAGTTGAAAGTGCTGAAGATAATGGCAGTGAACTTACAGAAATAAAACCCGATAAAATGCCAATCGCAATTTACCCGGTAATGAATTCATTCACCAATCAGTCCATTCAATTAAAGAAAGGTGATTGTTTGTATCTGTTCAGCGATGGCTATGCCGATCAATTTGGCGGCCCCAAAGGGAAAAAGTTTATGTATAAATCATTTAAGGAACTTTTACTTCAGAATGCTCACAAAAATATGACGGAACAATCGGAAATTCTTGAAAAGGCCATTATGGAATGGATGGTAAATGAGCCTCAAAACGACGATATAACCGTATTAGGTATAAAAGTTTAAAAATGAAAACCGAAGAAGATTCTATCATTTCTATGTTGAGCAATTTCAACGATGAGCAGGTTCTCGGATTAATCTCAAAACCTCCAAAACAGTCGAATCTGCTTTTATTTCAAAATGCGGTAAAAGAAGCGGCTAAAAGAAGATTGATATCTCACGAAGAAGCAGAAAAACTTTTATCAGGGAATTATGCCGATATGTCTTTTTTTAAAGACAAGATATCTCCGGATAAAAAGGGTAAGGAAAAGAGCCTGCTAAACATAGGGTTCACCATTATTGGTTTATCCGTTGTAATTTTTATTCTTATGTATTTTAGACGAAGTACCCGATGGACAGACCTAAATTATAACATCTGGTGGTTTCTTTATGATTATATTTGGGCATTACTTTTTTTTCTTGCCGGCCTTTTGTTTATTATTTATGGTTCAATAAATAATATCAGGAAAAAAACAGGAAAGAATTAATGATCGTGCGAAAACTTATTGAGGAACATTGCCAGACCACCTTCTGATGTTTCACGATATATCTTCGGCAAGTCGTGCCCTGTACGTTTCATCGTCTCCACAACTGTATCAAAGCTGATTCTGTGCCGGCCATCGCCTAAAATGGCAAAAGCATTGTGATTCAGTGCACGGGCAGCAGCAAACGCATTTCGTTCAATACAGGGAATCTGCACCAATCCGGCAATCGGGTCGCAGGTTAAGCCTAAGTGATGTTCCAGACCCATTTCGGCACTGGTTTCAATTTGGTAAGCCGAACCTCCGAATAATTGAGTAACTGCACCTGAAGCCATGGCACAAGCGGTCCCTACTTCGCCCTGACATCCTACTTCTGCTCCGGAGATGCTGGCATTTTTCTTTACAATGGCACCAATAATTCCGGCAGTCGCTAATGCACGCAATATTTTTGTGTCAGAAAAATTATGTTCAGTTTTTAAGTAATATAAAACAGCGGGAAGAACTCCGCAACTTCCGCAAGTGGGAGCTGTTACAATTTTTCCTCCACAGGCATTTTCTTCTGAAACTGCCAGTGCATAAGAAAAGAGTAACGATCTTTTCCTTAAAGTATCGGTATATCCTTTTGCTTTAACATAAAAATTAGCGGCTTTTCTGGGAAGTTTCAGTACTCCGGGAATCACTCCTTCATTATCCAGCCCTCTAAGAATGGCGTCCTGCATTACAGCCCAGACTTCTTCCAGGTGTTCCCAGGTGTCTTTATGTTCAAAGTGATCTACCATTTCCCATATCTGAATTCCATTATCATTACAATATTTCAAAACAGCATTCATGTTTTTAAAGGGATAGATATGGTTACTTTCGCTAACCGATTCGTCATCGTCTTCGCCAATGATACTGCCACCACCAATACTGTATGCTTTCCATTGAACAACCACTTCGTTTTTTTCGTTCAACGCTTCAAACTGCATGGCATTGGGATGTCTTTTTAAATATACTTCAGGTTCCCAGATAATTTCTATGTTTTTGTTCTTTTCGTCAAACACACTTTTAATGGCAACGTCGGTAAGGTGTCCTTTTCCAGTTGCCGCAAGGCTTCCGTATAAAATAACCTTATAATTCCCAAAATCGGGGTGCTTGTCTAAAAAACGTTGTGCTGCTTTTCTGGGTCCCATCGTATGACTGCTGGAAGGGCCATGCCCAATTTTGTAAATGGTTTGAATACTTTCCATAATTTTATTTTTGTTTTTGAATCTTATAATATAATCGGTTGTAGTAATCTGCTTTTTCTTTATTTCCATGCTGGCCGAAATAGCGGCTTAATCCGTATATCAGAGTCGCATTATTCTGATTTTTTTCAATGGCTTTTTGCCAATTCATTACAGCGTTGTTCGTGTCGTGCGAAAGTAGTGCATAATTGCCCATATTGATATAAGGAATGTCCGAAGAAGAATTTGTTATAATAATTTTTTCATTTAACAAATTAGCAGAATCTTTTTGATTAGCACTAAAATAAAGATTTGCCAAATCATTCATGATAAAGATATTTTTGTCATCATTTTTTAATGCTTTAATCAGGAGTGTTTTGGCTGTTAAGGTGTCTTTTTCAGCTAGCTTAAGTCGGGCAAGATTATAATGTGCTTCGGCATAATTATCTTTTGATAGGATGGCTTTGTTTAACCATTTTTCAGCTTCATCATAATTTTTATTGTAAATAATATAAATCATTCCTAAGTTGTTCATGGCAGAAAGATAACCAGGGCATATTTCCACCGTTTTTTTCTAATGAA
>CAZDUU010000247.1:0-4338 GCA_964508675.1 uncultured Bacteroidales bacterium
GCTTTATCCTGAAGCACGCCCAAATCCGGTCAATTATGTGAAAGGTAAAGTTTATGATATTAAGACAAAAGAGCCTTTATCTGCTTTTGTAGAGATAATTGAATTAGAGAATAGTGCTTCTGTATTTCAATCAAACACCATTATGCCACAGGGAAGCTACTTAGCTTGTATTCCGCTAAAACATAATTATGCCATGAATGTCAGTGCTCCAGGGTATCTTTTTTACAGTGAAAATTTCTCATTGGAAAAAGTATATGAGGTTGATAAACCTTATGTGATGGATATTCCGCTTCAACCTATCGAACCTGGTTCTACCGTGGTTTTGAAAAATATTTTTTATCAAACAGATAAATACACTTTAAAACCGGAATCAGAAATTGAATTAAAAAAACTGATAAAGCTTTTGAATCAAAACCCAGGACTCTCCATTGAAATCGGTGGTCATACAGATAATGTGGGTGGTCTGGAGCATAATAAAACGTTGTCAACCAACAGAGCAAAAACGGTATATCAGTATTTAATAGATCACGGAATTAACGCAACCCGTTTGAAGTACGCAGGTTATGCTTATTCTAAACCATTGGCAGATAATAGCTCCGAATCGGGGAGGGCTTTAAACAGGAGGACAGAGTTTAAAGTAATAGCAGTAAAATAAAAAAGAGGTTTAAAAAACCTCTTTTTTATTGGGTGGAAGACCGGGCTCGAACCGGCGACCTCCAGAGCCACAATCTGGCGCTCTAACCAAACTGAGCTACATCCACCATTTAAGGCTGCAAATATATAAAAATTTTAAATACAAAAATTAGCAGGAACTTTTTAGGCGCTTTAATTTTTCTTCCTTTTTTAGTGTTTTTAAAGTATGTTTGCGTTCTTCAGCAATCCAGCCTAGGAGTGTGATGGTGATATGTATAAAACTGGCAACTCCTGAAATGGCAAGAATATATGCTAAGAATTTGCCTAAATCATGATATAAATATAGTGATGTGATAAATAATGACATCCATACCCCGGCACACCAAGGACAAGTTAAGAAGTACTGTGAACTTTTAATCCATCCTTTTTCGGATGTTGATTGAACTATTTTATCGCGAATAAAGTTTAAAACTTTATCATAAATCAAAAGCCTTGTTAAGCGATAAGTTGCTAAAGATAGAATAATGAAATCAAAAACAGAAAGCTGTGAAATATATAAACTTTTTGACCATAAAAACCAACCTAGGAAAAGAGTTAAGCTTAAAAATATTATGGTATAAAGAAAATTCCAAAAATATTCGGTTTTCATAACTGTTTTTTTACGAAAATAGAAAAATTTATCTGAATAATCAATGAAATAAAAAATTTTTGCAGGCAACTAATTAATTTATAACTTTGACTTATAAAAAATCATAGAATTATGAAAGCGCTATCATCTTTTTTATTTATTTGTGCAATATTGATTGCTTATTCTGCTAAAAGCCAGACAAATGTTTTAAAAGCAGAATTGATTAAAGAGAATAATCAGTACTATAAAACACTTTCAAACGGACTGCTTGAATTTTCTTTCTATTTACAAGGGATTCAAAGCGAAACACAGGCACAAAATATTGAAAAATATATCAGAGGATACAGAGGTGTCGAAGAATTTAATATTGCTTATGATCCTCAGAAAAGTGAATATAAAGCAACCGGAACTTTTTATCGTCAGGCTGATTGGTCCTACTTTAAGTATATGTTTAAACTGATGAAAGTTGAGCAGGTTTATAAAGAAAACCAATGGAAATCATTAGATCAAATTAATAACCTATAATACTATGAGAACAAGATTTTTGCTCCTATTAATAGCATTTTTACCAACACTGGCTTGGAGTCAGTTACAGGTAAATGGTTCTATGACAGCAGCCCAGCTTGTACAAAATGTGTTAGTTGGCGGCGGAGTTAACATTACAAATATTACTTATACCGGACCCAGTGGTTGTTTAGGCTCTTTTTCAAATGGTCAGACAACGAACCTTGGTTTACAAAGCGGTGTTGTACTGTCAACGGGGGGGATTACCAATGTTCCAAACTCTGGCTCGTACTTTTTAAGTAATGATATGTCGGGAAGCGGGGATAGCCAGCTTGAACAGCTTTCAGGAGGATATACCTCTTATGATGCTGTAGTATTGCAGTTTGATTTTACTCCGCAATCTACACCGGTTCAATTCAGATATGTTTTTGGTTCTGAGGAGTATCCCGAATACGTCTGTTCACAATTTAATGATGCATTTGGTTTTTTTGTATCAGGACAAAATCCTGCTGGTGGAAATTATGCGAATCAGAATATTGCACTTATTCCAAATACAACAATCCCGGTTACAATTAATTCTGTAAATAGTGGTTCTGTGGGTTCATACGGAAGTTCTACTAACTGTACTTCATTAAATTATTCAACATATTATGTGGACAATACAAGTGGTTCAACTATTTGTTTTGATGGTTTTACAACTGTTTTAACGGCTACTGTTAACGTTGTTCCTTGCCAGACATATCATATTAAAATTGCTGTTTCTGATATTGGTGATGGAATATATGATTCAGGTGTTTTTTTAGAAGCTAACAGTTTTCAATCAAATGCAATAAATCCTGCCGCTTATTACTCTAATCCGTCTCTTGGTTTACATGCTATTGAAGGTTGTTCAAACTCAGTTATTTCTTTTACATTAAATAGTCCAGCAACTCAACCCGTTACTGTTAATTATACAGTAGGAGGAACAGCTTCAAGTGCTGACTTTGCGCAATCTATTCCTACAAGTATGACTATTCCGATAGGATCTGATTCTGTAGGATTTATCTTAAATCCTATAATGGATGGCTTAACAGAGGGGAATGAGACACTTACACTGATAGTTCAGACATCAGCCTGTGCATCTGAGACCTTATCTGTAAATATTATTGATAATAGTCCGGTTATAGCAACAGTTTCAAATGATATAACCATATGCAATGGACAACAGCCAGTTAGTTTTAACGTCGCGGGCACAGGTGGTATGGCACCTCTGACATATAATTGGAGCAATAGCTTGGGAACCGGTCAAAATATTTCAATTAGTCCGCCAGTGGGTTCATATAACTATACCGCAACTGTTACTGACGCATGTGGAGCAACTGCAACAGATGGTATTCAGGTAGTTGTAAACCCGACTCCTACTTCCGATTTTACCGCGGTTTCTCCTATCTGTGCAGGGACCCCAAGCGATGTTGTATATACAGGAACTGGTGGAAGCACTTTCTTATGGAATTTTGGAAGTGCAGTGATTTTAAGCGGAACCCCTCCGGGACCAGGCCCTTATCAGGTTACCTGGAATACAGCTGGAACATATGCTATTGCTTTACAAACTCAGAATTCGTATGGCTGTTTAAGTGAACCTGATACTCAATATGTTATGGTTTTAGCAGCTGGAACTCCAAATTGCTGTACTTTTCCGACACCCAATGCGGGAAATGACAAAACTATATGCGGTCTTTCTACATTAATGCAGGCAGATCCGCCCGATAATCCAAGCTATGTTGGACAGTGGACTCAGATTTCTGGTCCTGGTATCACGACTTTTGGTTTGACAAGCGCATTTAATAGTGCTTTGACGGTTACTCAGGCTGGTACTTACACATATGAATGGAAAGAGATAAATGGTCCTTGTGATTCGACGGATTATGTGCAAATTACTTTTATTGCAATGCCGGTTCCAAATGCAGGACCAGATACTTCAGTATGTGGTTTACAATATGCAATGCAGGCTTCTATGAGTACTCCGGGCACAGGATCGTGGACAGGTACCGGGGTTAGCACGCCCTCAAGTCCGACTTCGAATGTGATTGCTCCTACTTATGGAACATACACATATGTGTGGACTGAAACAAATAATGGCTGTTCAGCTAAAGATACAGTGATAATTTCTTTTTTGGTAGTTCCGACTCCTAATGCTGGTGTTGATACAACTGCCTGTGGAAATAAAACAACTTTAGTTGCTGACTCAACTTATTCAGGCTACTGGACAGGACCTAGCGGAGTAATCTACTATAATGGAGACACCTCTGCAACAACTTCGATCTTTATACCTAACTATACCGGTGCTCAGTATACTGCAACTTTTACCTGGCATGAAGTTAATGGACCTTGTGTCGCTTCTGATAACGTAAATATTACTTTTATAAGACCTCCTCATGCTGAAGCTGGTAATAATTCGATTTCAGTTTGTGGCCCTGTTGCAACACTTACCGCAGATACAATTGGTAGTGGTATAAGTTCCGGTTACTGGTATTCAGTCCCTGCCGGTCCTGTAATCACACAAACGGGAGTTGTGCCGGATACCGCAATAGTCA
>CAZDUU010000248.1:0-4322 GCA_964508675.1 uncultured Bacteroidales bacterium
TAAAAGGAATTACATAATCAGCACCGGCAGAATAAGCCATAGAGCGGTATTCTCTGATTTCCTGTAGAACTAGTCCGCTAAAATCACCACTAAAATAGGAATTAAAGGCATCAATATAAGGTTCTTCATCGTTATAGAATGGCTTTTGATTCATGAAAAAGCGAATATTACTTTGAATAGCTTTTGGTTCGTCAATAAAGTATACTGTATTTTCGTCATACTTATTATAGGTAATATCAGCAGGGGCTAATGTTGATTTTGGATTGTTTACCCACGAAATGTTATTTTTCAGCAATCCGATAACTTCCTCTATGGGTTTAACACCTGTGTAATGAATATCGCATTCAAAAGTAGTTGCCAGGCTGAATACTTTTAACAATGAGTCAACCCCGACCTTTTTTATTTCCTTTAAAGTCGGGCGGTCAATAAATGTTGACTTGTTCCCATAAACCACATATGAATATAATGCCTGGGAAATTTGTGCCGGCTCGGTTTCTTCTATTTTGCGGTTGGCTTTTAATCCCTGAATAATATTATCCAGTTTTTCAGGATCTGCTTTGGGTGATTGTATGAATTCATTTAAAAGAACGACAGCATCTTTCAGGTTTTCTTCAATTCCGGTCAGTTCAATCACCGTATAGCTCTTGGTTGAAGAAATCATAAGGTTACATCCTATTTTAGCAAAAGCAAATTTAAGTTCATCAACCGTTTTGGTTCTGGTTCCGGATAAATTGGCCAGATTGCAAGCTTCTTCAAGAAGTGGGTGATAGTAAGTTCCCATTCCGAATTTAAGTTTTAAAGTGAAAATATTATTGTATGGGTTAGCTGTCCAGTATATATTTATTCCTTTTTTAATTCTGTTATATTGCATGTCGTTTCTGAAATCAACAAATTTTTCTTTAACAGAACCTGATGGCATTTGATCTATTTTTTTTGCAAAAACTGATTCTTCGGTTGTATTTGAAACTACAGGTTTGAAGCCGGGTTTTTCAAGCTTTTCTTTTTTCATGGAACCCATTCTGGAATAAAAAGCAAGATAATTTCCGTTGAAATATTTTTGAGCAATATTAATAACGTCTTGTTTGCTGATGCCCATAATTTTCTTTGGCATATCGTAAATCTCGTTCACATTTCTGCCTTGCCCAATCATTTCTGCCAGCATTATTGCCTTGCCTTCGTTTGTTTCCAATTCGGAGGCGATTTGTCGATATAATTCAAGTTTTATGGCATTAAGCTGATCATCACTAAAGTCACCTTTTTTCAATTTTTCAATTTGCTCCATCACCAGTTTTTCTGCATCTTCCAGTTTTTGACCTATTATTTTAGGAATTGCAAAAATGGCAAATTGACCATAGTCGTTATTAGGCATATAGAATGACATTGCTCCAAGGAGCTTGTGGTCAAGTGTAAGCTTATCTAAAAGACCGGTAGAGCTTTCGTTCGTCAGAAGCGAGGCACAAATTTCAATACCTACCTCATCAGGGTCACCGTTTTTGGGTGCCCTGAAACCCAGCATCTCCAGTTTGATGGGACTTAGCTTTTTTTCAACAAACTCACGGCCGTTGAAAGGTTTTTCTTCCCAGGTTTTAGTCGCCGGAAGCTCTTTGGATTTCCACGCACCAAATTTTTCCTTTAAAAGCGGTAGAATTTTATCTGTATCAAAATCGCCAACAAGTACCAGGGCCATATTATTGGGAACATAGTAAGTGTTGAAAAAGTTATACATTTTATTCAACGAAGGATTTTTAAGATGTTCAATAGTCCCGATTAAAGGTTGCTGGCCATAGGGATGAACTTTAAAGAACGATTTACTGAATTCTTCAAATAAATTGAACTGAAACATGTCTGAATAAAGATTCTTTTCTTCGTAAACAGTTTCAAGTTCCGACTGAAATCCTCTGAAAACGGGATTCATAAAACGGTGGCTGTATATTTCAATCCAGCGTTCGATTTCGTTTGACGGAAAGGCATTATGAAAAACAGTTCTGTCCTGCGATGTATTTGCATTGATATCTGTTGAGCCGATTTGTTTCAGAACTTTATCCAGTTCATTCGGAATAGCATACTTGTTGGCCTCAACCGAAGCTTCATTGATTTTACTTTGAATTACCTTGCGTTTTTCAACATCAGTAGTCTTTCCAAGTTCTTCGTACAATGAGATGATTTTATCAATAAAGGGCTTTTCTTTTTGCCAATCGGTGGTTCCTAACTCTTCGGTCCCTTTGAAAAGCATATGCTCCATATAATGAGCCATACCTGTTGCATCGGCGGGATCGTTTTTTGAACCTGATTTTGTAACAACAACGCCATAAACAATAGGTTGATTATGATCTTCACATAGAACAACCGTTAGTCCGTTGTCAAGAGAAAACTGTTTAAGTTTGAAATTTAACTCGGGTTGTGCATTTATTAATTGAAAAAAACTTATGCTAAAAATTGTTAATAAAATGAATCGCTTGAAAAACACGGCTTTCATAATAGGCATTGAATTAGATAATACTTCTTGAATTTGACTTCAATTATACAAACAAATATCTAATTTTAAAAACACTTTTTTGATAATTTTCGTAAAAGGCCTCAGATATTTAAAAAAATTTGCCTATTTTCGTACTTTAAAAATATTTGTATTGAGGAAATTGCTGAAAATAGTTGTCGTATGCTTTTTGCTGGGTTTGGGAGTAGAAAATTCCGTTTATTCTCAAAATAATAACGATAAAGCTACCGAACAAAAAGCAATGCAATATTATCAGCAAAAGAATTACTCTGAAGCATTGCCTTTGTTTTCTCAATTACTGAGCTTATACCCCAAGGACGAACGTTACAACCTGTATTATGCTGCCTGTCTTATAGAAACTAACCAGTTGATAGAGAAAGCAGTAAAATACCTGCAATTTTCTGATAGCAAGAGCTCCGATCCTTTTATAAAATATTATTTGGGAAGAGCCTATCATTTGAACTATCAATTCAAAGAAGCTATTGATAACTATGAGCTGTTCAAACAAAAAGCATCTGCCAAACAGATTAAAGAGTTGAATATTGACAAGCTCATGGATATGTGTAAGAATGGGTTGGATTTGATAAAATATATCAGCGATCTGACTGTTGTTGATAACAGGAGAATTAAGAGTGAAAATTATTTTTATTCGTATGACTTAAAAGAGTTTAATGGTAAACTTGTAATTAAACCGAAAGAACTGAAGAGCCCGGTCGATAAAAAGGAAGAACCGGCCAATATGGTGATTTTTCTTCCAAATAACTCAAATGTAATTTATTACGGAAGTTATGGGCTGAATAAAAATAACGGAAGAGATATTTATAGGATTGAACGGCTTGCTGACGGGAATTGGGGAAAACCGGAAAATTTAGGTCCTGTTATCAATTCCTTATTCGATGAAGATTACCCGTTTTTACATGCGGATGGAAAAACACTTTATTTTTCATCCAAAGACCATAACAGTATGGGGGGCTATGATATTTTTAAGTCTGAATTTGACAGCACTTCCATGAAATGGTCAACGCCTGTTAACATGGATTTCCCGATTAACACCCCTTATGACGATTATCTGTATATCACAGACAAAGATAATTTTTATGCATTCTTTACCTCCAATCGAGAAACCCGCGATAACAACATTACGGTTTATAAAATCATTGTAGATAAAAACCCGGTAAAACGAGAGTTTAAAGACTTGGAAGAAATTATGAATGTCTCTCGTCTCGATGTATCTTCTATTGCTGAAATCAAAAAGGCTGAAGAATCAAAGCAGACATCAAATACAAAAGAACAGGACGTAGTATTTGCTACCAACGAATCAGATAACTCTTCCATAAATATAAGCCCTTACACTTTTAAGCCGATTACCTACAATTCCAATATAACCAGCCAGGAAGTTTCAAATAACCTTAAAGCAGACAACGAAAAAGTTCAGAAGAATGCTGATGAAATAAAAAGACAAAGTCAGTTAGCTTACATTACAGCCAAGGATAAGAACGAAGAAGCAAATCAAAAACGGAAAGAAGCTTATGAAAAGAACGCTGCAATAAAATCTGTAACTGATCCTGTTGAGGCTGAACAGGAAAAACAACAGGTTTATCAGCTGATTAATGATGCTGAAGAACTGGAACGTCAGGCAATTACAGCATATAACCTTGCACAGAATTTTGAGCAAATAGCCGGTGAAATGGAAAAAGATATATCCAAATCACAAAACTTTATTACGGCAGTAGAAAAACAGGGAACAGTTGATGAAGCAATTGTTGATGCCGCAAATAAAAACAAGGAACGTCTCGAATTAAGCCAGAATAAATATTCATCGTTACAG
>CAZDUU010000249.1:0-4293 GCA_964508675.1 uncultured Bacteroidales bacterium
AAGATTATAATTAGTATTGAAGATTACTTTCTTATCACTTGGATTAGATTGCAATACTTTTTCGAAATATGTAATGGCTTTATTCTTATATTGATCAGCAGTGCTTTGATAGCCTTTTCTGGCATACTCTTTTGAAATATTATTGTACGCCTGCCCTAAAACGAAAATCATTTTTGTATCTGCATTTGAGTTTTGCTGAACAACTTTTTCCATCAAATCAGCCATTTCACTCATTTTTTTCATTTTACTGAATAAATCAATAGCGGCTAAAACTACATCAGGATTTTCAGGATAAACTTCAAGTCCTTTTTCAGCAATTCCCCTGGCAGCTAGTGTGTCTTTATTTGCTAAAAGCAAATCCATATAATAAATATAGGCAAGCGGGTTGCCTGATTGACGGGCCTGATCAGCCGGAACGTTCAATAAAACCAGTTTATTATAATTAGCTTTAGCTTTATCAAACTGATTTGATTTTTGAGCTGAGTAGCCGGTGTATAAATAAATATTATTTAGTGATACCTTATTATAATTAAGTAAATTGGTAACTATAACCTGATCACTTCCCAGAACATCAATACATTCCTGAAATTTTTCGAAATTGTTTAATGCATCCTGAAAATTCTGATCTTTTTTATTTTCAACACCATCATTATAGAGGTTGATTGCTTTATTATAAAATAAGGTACTTAAATCAAACAGTAAATTTATTCTGTCGGATTCGAATTTCTTTTTTGTATCAAATTCTTTTGATTTTTTTACTGCTTCTAAAGCTTCGAATTCTGCATTGGGTGCAAGCTTCTTGTACACCTGACTTTTTGCAAGTTCATTATATACATATCCTTTCAAATACCAGTTTTCGCCGTTTTGTGCCGTAGCAGGGTCGTTACAAAGTTTATCGACTTGTTCTTTTGCTTTATCGAGCTTTCCCTGAATTTGTTGTATAAAACTTTCGCCTCTGCTGTTATTTGTTTTTGACTGAGCATTTAAACCAATGGAACACGCTAAAAATATTGAAATAGTTATAACTAATCTTCTCATAATCAGAATTCTTTTAACCATTCATTTACCTGATTTAATTTATCGTTTTGATTTGTAAGTGTGTAAATTGTTTTGAGCATTTTAAGTACAAGTTCTTCTCTTGTATAATTATTATTATAAGTTTCAAGGTATTTCTGGGCGTTACCATATATTTCAAGAGCCTGATTCTGTTCTGTTTTGTTCATGGCTTTTTTTATCAAAGTTGTTGCACGGTTATAGTACATGGCTCCTAAGTTATATAGCGCATCCTGATATGTTGGATTTATTTCCAATGCTTTTTTATATAGGCTTTCAGCTTCTGCTTCTTTCCCGTTTTGTTCTAATAAACTCCCTTTAATAAAAAATAGGCTTGGGTTTTTAGTTTCAGTTTTTAATGCTTCATCAGTATATTTTAGAACTTCTGACTTATTATTTGTTTGTAAATAATAATTAATCATTTCATTATAGAACTTTTCTGATTCATTTGGAAAAAGGCTGATTCCTTCTTTAAAAGTCTGAATACCTTTGGATTCATTTTCGTGAGAACAATATAGTTTGCCTAATTCAATATAGATATTGGACCCGCCGAATTTACTCTGCTTCAATAATTCGTAGTATAGGGCCGATTTATTGATATCGCCTGTTTTTTCAGCAGCTAAAGCTGCATTATAATAAACAATAGTATCGAGTTTATTAATAGCCGGCATTTTACTGATGGTAATTGAATTTTCAAAATATTCAAGGGCTTTTTTATAGTTCTTTTGATTGAACAGATTTGCACCTTCATAATTAAACTGACCTGCAATACTTTGCATAGCTTCTATGGTTTCTTTCTGATACTTTTTAGTTTTATCTAATTGCAACGTTTTTTGAAATGCGGAATAAGATTGTTCTAAAGCATCCGGGCTGATTTTTTGGATACTTTCATCGGGAGCTCCAAATATGGCAAGGTATATTTGCCCTCTGTAGAACCAGATTGCCGGATCTGCAGAAGCCGAGGTTTGTAATACAGCTTTATCTGCCAGTTCTTTTGCTTTAACAGCATCACCACTTTTCAGGGTATTTAACAGGTTGTCTGCTGATATTGGCTGAGAGTAACCATAGCTCACAGAAACCAGTGTAATTAAAAATAAAAAGATATTCTTCATAAGAACAAAATTACAAAAAAAGGGGATTTAAATCCCCTTTTTAATATTTATTTTTTAGCGTCGTCTATTTCCTTCTTAATTTTTTCGTACTTGTCATTGGCTTGTAAACGATAATAAGCTGTTTTTAGAGATTCCATTGTAGGTAAGTCTTTTAAATTTAGTTCATGTGCTTTTTCAAGATATGGAACAGCTAATTTCATTTTTTCATCACCTTTAGCTTTTATTTCCTGGTATTTTTTATTATCGGTTTCTTTATTTGCCTGGGCATAAAGGTCAGCTGCCTGGTTAAAATACAATGCGCCTAAGTTGTACTGATAATCAAAAGCATCACTTTTAAGTTCAATTGCTTTTTTATAGCATTCAACTGCTTTATCATAATTTTTATCATTTGAATCATAGATAGTACCGAGAGCATAATGGTATGTAGGATTATTCGGGTCATTTTGGATAGCAATGTCCAGATAGCTTTTAGCAGCAGCAACTTGTTTTGTTCCTAAGTAATGGTTGATAAGTTCAACAACTAGTACGGTATTGTCTTTTGGATATTTTTCAATTCCTTTCTTAAGAGTTTCTACAAATTTTGCTGTATCATTTTTCTGACGGTAAACATCAGCAAGGAAGAAATAATTATTTGCTTTTTCTTTATTATCAGCGCCATATCCTAATTTTGTGCAAGTTTGAAACATTTCCTTAGCTTCATCATATTTTTTTGCCTTATTAGCTGCTAATCCTGCATAATAAATTACCGGGGTATCTATTTTTCCGGACATTTGTGAAACAAATAATGAGTTTTTAAAATAACTAAATGCTTTTTCATAATTTTTGGTGTTTTGATAAGCATCAATTCCTTTATTTACAAAAATATTAGCTAAAGTTGGAAATTGATTCATAATAATATCAGCAGAAATTTCTTCGTCTGTATATTTGGTTTTTTGATCCATTAATGCCTTAAAGAAATTTAATAAATCAACCTGTTTATTTTCAATATCCAAAGTCTGGAGAGAAGGATCCAGAAAATTGTATAACAAAGCTTTTTTATATGCATCAAAGGATTTTGCTACTGCTTCAGAATCCAGATTATTGTATTCTTTTTTTAAATGTATTCCTTCGTAAATTAATCCCCGGTAATACCAAACTCTTGCGTCTTTCGAGTTTTTGTCGCATGTAATACAAAAATCAGACATTTCTTTTGCTTTGTCTAATTCGCCGTATTTATAGTAATTAAAAGAACTTACACGGCATGAACTGCAAGATTGAGCTATTATATAGCCTGCACTTAATGATAAAATAGTCAATAAAGTTACTAACTTCTTCATAAAAATTGTTTTTTAATTATTTTTCATTTTCGTTATTTTCTTCTTCATTATCGTCTTCGTCTGCTTCATCATCAATTATTTCTTCCAGCTCGGCATCGTCATCAATTACCTTGCCATTTTCAAGGTTGTTCAGTTCTTCATTATCATCTTCTCCATTGTTTTCAATATACGTAATGGATGCTATTTCATCACCATCGCGAAGATTGATGAGGCGGACTCCCTGGGTGGAGCGGCCCAATAATCTAAGATTTTTAACTGCTAAACGGATGGCTATACCTGATTTGGTAATTATCATCAGGTGGTCAGTTTCTATTACTCCTTTTATTGAAAGCAGTTTTCCTGTTTTAGGTGTGATATTCATTGTTTTTACACCTTTTCCTCCTCTATTGGTAATAGGATATTCAGAAATCTTAGAACGCTTTCCATAACCGTTTTCTGAAACAACCAAGATGTCTTCTGCTTCATTTTCAACGCAAACCATTCCAACAACACCACCATTTACAGGATCTACTAGTGTTATCCCTTTTACTCCTGCTGCGCTACGTCCCATTGGCCTTACTTTGCCTTCGGGGAAACGGACAGCTCTTCCGCCCTTATTGGCAAGCATTATATTGTGATTTCCATTGGTTAATTTTGCTTCTAAGAGTTCGTCACCATCGTGAATATTGATAGCAATAATTCCACTTGATCTCGGACGTGAATATGCTTCAACGGTAGTCTTTTTGATGGTTCCTTTCTTTGTGCAGAGAACAATGAAATGGTTTTTCATGTATTCCTCATCATCCAGCCGTTCAACCTGAACATAAGCTTTG
>CAZDUU010000250.1:0-4279 GCA_964508675.1 uncultured Bacteroidales bacterium
AAAGAACTTGTTGATGCATGGTTGCGTAATATGATCAATACAATACCCATTTATTTTAAAACAACAGATGGTAAATACAAAGTTTTTAATGATAAGTTATTAGCTAATACCAGAAGCCTTTTTGCCGATGAAAAAAATAGAAAAAACTTGTTTCCTTATGTAAACATAAGAAAAACAATTCTGTTAGATACAAAAACATGTCAAAACGAGTTAAGAGTAAAAGAAAATTTTACAGAGGGCTTCGAGAATTTTGAATATAACAATGAGATTTTTTTAAAATTGATAAGCAAAATGAAAAAGAATTTGCGAAAGATTTCCACAAAATGACTAATCAAGAATTAGAATTATCAATTTTATTACTGGTACACATTTTAATTATTATTTTTTGTGTCATCGAAGTTTTGGCTTTTTGCTCACTTTATGAATTCTGGTGTTATAGATGTAGAACACATATTTACAATGCAAAAAACGAAGGTAAGTATGCACAAACAAGTTGTTTTATAATTAAGTGAAGATATACGAACAAATCGGGTTTGCAGATAAAAAAAGAAGAAGACTTATATATTGAGGCAATGTTGATAATATATTTCTATCATTATTTCATAAAAATACTATCTAAAACAGATAATCTAAAACAGATAATCTAAAACAGATAATATTCAGTAAAAAATATTATCTTTGCATAAAATAAATGAGTATGACTATGAAAATGAATCCGTTTATTATTAAAGGCTATCACTCAAAAGAGCTTTTTTGCAACAGGCAAAAAGAATTAGAAACGTTAAAACGAAATTTAGAAAACGGGGCAGGAACAACTTTAATTTCACCTCGAAAAATGGGAAAATCGGCCTTGATATTCCGTTTTTTTGATGAATTAAAAGCAGATTCCGCAGTGGAGTGTTTATATGTAGATATTTATTCGTCAAGATCAATCAACGACTTTATTTGCCTGATTTCAGAAGCTATTCTAAGAAAATTTCCGGAAAAAACCAGGATAGGTGCAAAATTTATGAAATTTCTGAAAGGAATCAGGCCGTTAATTAGTTTTGATCCGCTGACGGGCACACCACAGGTTCAGCTCAGTTTTCATTCTGACGACGAAAAAAAATATACTTTACAAGGCGTATTCGATTTTTTGGAAAACCAGGGGGAAAAAATATTGCTTGCCATAGACGAATTTCAGCAAATTACACTTTATCCTGAAGAGGGGGTGGAATCGCTGTTAAGAACTTATATCCAACCGTTAAAAAATGTTTCTTTGGTTTTTTGCGGAAGTAACCAGCATATCATGAATAAAATGTTTACAATTGCCAATCGTCCTTTCTTTGGGAGTACCAGGCTGTTGTTTCTTGATAAAATAGAAAAGGAAAAATACAGCGATTTTATAAGGACGCAATTTGAAAAAAATGGAAAAACCATTTCCGGCGAGGCAGTGAATCTCATTACCGATTGGACCAGGCTTCATACCTTTTATACTCAAAACTTATGTAATGCAGTGTTTTCTATAAATACCAGGCATGTAGAAGTTGACAATGCAAGGAAGACCATGTTGGAAATGCTTAAGGAAAATGAAATGTATTACTATCAGTACAGGCAATTTCTGACTACAGCCCAGTGGAATTACTTGATTGCAATAGCCAAGGAAGAGGAGATTACACAAATAACATCACAACATTTTATAAGCAGATACAATATCGGAACACCTGCAAATTCAAGAAGGCTGCTAAAGTCGCTTCTTGAAAAAGAACTTATATTGGAAGTACAAACAAAGAATACTAGAAACTACCTGATTTATGACGTATTCTTTATGAGATGGCTGCAAATTACATATTAAAACAATATTATGATTACCGGCACACATTTTAATTATTATTTCCTGTGTCATCGAAAGTTGTGGCTTTTTGCCAATAGTATAAACATGGAGCAAAACAGCGACTTGGTTTATGAGGGTAAATTGATACACGAAACCAGTTACCCACAGCGCAGTGAAAAGTACACCGAGATAGAAATAGATGGAATTAAAATAGATTATTACGATGCAAGAAATAAGGTTATCCACGAAGTGAAAAAATCGGACAAAAGAGAACTGGCTCACGAATGGCAGCTGAAATACTACATGTACATTTTGCATAAAAATGGAATAGACGGTGTTACCGGAATACTCGAATACCCCAGATTACGCAGGACTGACGAAATATATCTCAGTACACGCGATTGCGAGGAAATAGAAATTATAAAACAAAAAATTGAAACCATTATCCACTCATCTGATTGTCCATTAAGGCTTAACCAGAACTCATGTAAAAATTGCAGTTATTTCGATTTTTGTTGGAGTGGTGAGGAAGAAATAGAGAAATATTAGAAATTAAACAATGAAAAAAACGTACTACCTTTTTAATCCGGGTATATTACAGCGCAAAGATAATACGCTAAAATTTACACCTATAGAAGAAAGTGATGATGGCAAAGAACATGAAGGCCAGCCACGTTATCTCCCGGTAGAAAACATCAGTGATCTTTATGTTTTTGGATCGCTTACAGCAAAAAGCTCTTTATATAATTTTCTGGGACAGAATAATATTGCGGTTCATTTTTTCGATTATTACGAAAACTATACAGGCTCATTTTTGCCTCGCGATAATTTACTGTCGGGCCGAATGCTGGTTGCACAGGTTAATGCTTATACGCAACCCGTAATTCGTCAGGCTATAGCCCACAGGTTTATTGATGGCGCAAGTTTTAATATGCTTAAAAATCTCAGATATTACAACAATCGCGGCAAGGACCTTGAACCATTCATAACCGTGATTGAACAGTTGCGCGAAAAGATATACCAGACCTCGGCAATAGACCAATTAATGGGCATTGAAGGCAATATAAGGCAAAATTATTATGATGCTTTCAATTTGATTATCAATGATTTTGAAATGGGAATACGAACCAAGCAGCCTCCGGGTAATGAAGTAAACGCATTAATCTCTTTTGGTAATATGATTTGCTACTCCGAATGTTTACGAAGCATTCACCAGACACAGCTTAATCCCACCATAAGTTTTTTGCACGAACCCGGTGAACGACGTTTTTCATTGGCACTTGATATTTCCGAAATTTTTAAACCACTGCTGGTTGACAGGGTGATCTTTAAGGTTCTGAATAAAAAAGAAATCCAGGAAAAAGATTTTGACAAAAAGCTAAATAAAGTTGTTTTAAAAGACGGAGCAAAGAAAACATTTATTGCGGCTATGGAAGAACGCCTTGCAGAGACTATTCAGCACAGGACACTAAAGCGTATGTCAGTTATAAACATTTGGTGAAACTTGAATGTTATAAACTTCAGAAACATATACTGGACCTGGAAGAATACAAACCTTTTAAAATATACTGGTAATGTACATTATATTAGTTTACGATGTAGGCGAAAAACGTGTCGCAAAAATGCTTAAGCTATGCAGGCAGTACCTGAACTGGATACAAAATTCGGTTTTTGAGGGAGAAATTACAGAGGTAAAATTAAAAGAATTATCTTTGAAAGCGAAAGCCATTATGGACGAAAACGAAGATAGTGTCATCATTTTTAAAACCCGCCAGGAAAAATGGCTCGATAAGGAAATAATTGGAAAAGAGCGAAGTACGCTCGACCGGTTTTTATAAAGTTGTCGAAACCTTGTTTTTTGAAAAAGAAAAATGGGATAAAAACAGGCAAATGTTCTTTGACGTATTGAAAAATAATTACTTATAGAGGTTGTCGAACCTCAGGTGTTTTTATATTATGAACGTTCGACGATTTTTCTATGGCAAAATTTTAAAAAAATGCTTTGGAAATGCCTGGAAAATCGTTTATTTTTGTAGCTAATTAAACGGCTTCTAATCGTACCATAAAGGAATTGAAATAGCTTATTTTTAGTCGAAAAACAATACTTTCTCCATACTTCTAATCGTACCATAAAGGAATTGAAATGTGAGTTTTATTATAAGTAGTAACTCTTACAGATGCTTCTAATCGTACCATAAAGGAATTGAAATATTGAACAGAAAAAAGGTTTTCTCGTAGGTATTGCACTTCTAATCGTACCATAAAGGAATTGAAATGAATTTCGGGTTGACGGATTAAATAAATATGTTGTGCTTCTAATCGTACCATAAAGGAATTGAAATATAATAAGTTGTGTTTCCAGACACAGTATTTGAATCTTCTAATCGTACCATAAAGGAATTGAAATAAATGACCGTATTTCTGAAAAGTTCTATCTCCTTCCTTCTAATCGTACCATAAAGGAAT